>JBLHKS010000078.1:0-28874 GCA_047620505.1 Verrucomicrobiales bacterium
CGTTCGCCTCGGGGCAAATTTGACGATGCCCGGCGTCGATGGCGGAACCCTCAATTATGCGTACGAGGAGACTGTTAGGCTGCAGGAAATCCAGCTGGAGGAACAGCAGGAGAAAGAAGGTGGAGGCGACGAGGAGGATGGCGACGGTGGTCGTGGCGCTGCAGCAATCACTGCGTTGATAAACGTCTTCAGCGGTGGCGCACTGACCAACTGTGCTATTTTCGCATTGGGAGTGATGCCATACATCAGTGCATCGATCATGCTTCAACTGCTCACTGCCGTGGTTCCACGGCTTGGTAAGCTAGCCCGAGAAGAGGGAGGAAGGTCAAAGATCAATCAGTACACGCGGTACGTAACAATCGCATTGTGCATTTTTCAGGGATACATGCTGGCTGCCTCGTTGCAGTCGCCGGTGTCGAATCCGTTTCTTCAGTCTATAGCCGAGCAGTTACAGAAAGCTGCAGATGCGGGAAGGCCGCTAGTTCCCAATGAAGGGTTCTGGTATCTGTTCACATCGGTTCTGACGATCACCTCGGGGACTCTCCTGTTGATGTGGATCGGTGATCAGATTACCGAGAAGGGGATTGGAAACGGGATGTCTCTGATCATTACGGTCAACATCATCGGAGGATTACCGGCCGCATTGATTAGTGTATGGAAGACATATATCGATCCGTCTGATCCAGATCCACTGAAGCCGCTGACATTGGTGGTATTGATCGCGTTACTACTAGTGGTTATTGCGGCTGTGATCTCAATAACTCAGGCACAAAGGCGAATAAGCATCCAATATGCAAAGCGGGTTGTTGGGCGTAAGGTTTACGGCGGACAGACGCAATACCTTCCGTTGAAAGTGAATTACGCAGGGGTTATGCCGATCATTTTCGCTTCGGCGATCCTGCTTTTTCCTTCGCAGATTCTCCGTTGGATGTTTCCTGATTCAGCTTGGGTCACCAGTTTTGCGACTTCGATTGCAGCAGGCTGGCCATATTTCATTATCTCAGGTCTGTTGATCTTTTTCTTTAGTTATTTCTGGGTGGCTACGATGTTTCAGCCCCATCAGATCGCGGATGATCTGAAGAAGAACGGCGGTTACATCCCTGGCGTCCGACCGGGACGGCCGACAGCTGAGTTTTTGGATAAGACAATGAGTCGGCTCACTTTCGCTGGGGCAATTTTCCTGACATTTATCGCTGTTCTGCCCAATTTATTGACCTCGAAATGGATGCAGGTGCCGCCGAATGCGGCCCAGTTTTTCGGGGGAACCAGCCTCCTGATTCTTGTGGGCGTCCTGCTCGACATCATGCGACAGGTTGAAACCCATTTGATTCAGAGGCATTACGATGGGTTCCTTCGTAAAGGCAAGATTCGGGGGCGCTCCTCGGCACGGACCGCACAAATGGGTAGTGCCGGCGGCGGAACTGGAACGCTTCTACTTTGGGTGATCTTTGCGATTATTATCATTATCGGCGTAAGCTACTTTGTCGCTGGTGACCGCTGAACTCCGAGGGCTCTGAGGTATCGAGCTTGTCTAAGAATCGAGTATGGCTAAGATCCACAGGCGGAGCGGAAAGGATCTGGAAAGGATGCGTGAGGCCTGTCGGACGGCGGCCGAGATCCTTCAGTTAACCGCGAAAGAGATCAAGCCGGGCGTCACGACAAAGGATGTCGAAGACGCCGCCCGGCAGTTCATGGCAGAGCGGTCCTGTAAGAGTGTTTTTTATAAATACCGTGGATTTCCGGGCTACATCTGCATTTCCCTGAATGATGAAGTCGTTCATGGGATCGCCTCGTCAAAAAGACGAATCCAGTATGGAGACATCGTAAAGATTGATGTTGGAATCGTTAAGAACGGTTGGGTCGGGGACAACGCGATGACTGTGCCTGTGGGTGAAATCGATCCGCGCACCCGCCATCTTCTTTGGGCGACGGAAGAAGCGTTAGAAACCGCCATCGGCTTCGCTCGCGAAGGAAATCGATTGGAAGATATCTGTTCGTCTGTGGAACGAATCGTCCGGCAGTGGAAGTACACGGTTGTTCGCGAATTTGTGGGTCATGGCGTTGGCAAGAAGCTGCATGAAGATCCTCAGATACCGAATTTTGGAGTTCCCGGGACGGGACCTCTTTTGAAATCGGGAATGATTTTTGCGCTTGAGCCGATGGTGAATTTAGGCACAGAGCGCGTCAAAATTCAGAAGGACAACTGGACTGTCAATACCTTGGATGGCCTTCCTTCCGCTCACTATGAGCATTCGGTTTTGATAACAAAGGGAGATCCTGAAATTCTTACTCCGCGCCCGCGATTGATTCCGGCAACGATGCCGCCTGTCGGGCTAGGAATGGGCGGATCTGTCGAGAAATGAGCTTGATAAAACTTGTAGATATTCAGCCCTCTTTCCCTTGCCACGATTTGTTTTTATGATATAGCTGTCGGCCCTCGCGGTACGGGATTTCATTTTTGAGAAATTTCCGTTGTCATTGCTTTGAAAGAAGTATGGGCGAAGCGGGGCCAATCACTTGCCGAGTTGGGGCTGGATTCCCAAGAATCGAGAACCTGAGAGATTTTAAACTAAAGTCAAAAAGATGGCCGACGAAGCCGACACCAATCCAGAAACCGACGAGCAGCCAGTGGCCGCAGCTGACGAAGCTGTAGCGGAAGCATCTGAGCAGCCCAAATCCACTCCGACTGATGCTCCGGCTGAGGAGGCAGAGGTGCCAGCGTCTGCTGAAGAAGCAGCTGCTCCGGAGGAGCCAGAGGAAAAGCGGGAGCCTCAAACAGCTGAGGAGGTTTTCCTTGCTTTAGAAGGTGACGAAGATAAGCCGAAAATTCTTAAGACCAAGGGCAGCAAGAACGTTAATACGGGAATTGTCCACGTGTCAGCGACCTATAATAATACTAAGGTTACGGTTTCCGACGTAAGCGGAAACGTGATCGGTTGGTCGACTTCTGGCAAGCTGGGCTTTCGCGGATCGCGTAAGAGCACCGCGTACGCTGCGCAGCTGGTTTCACAAGATGCTTGCCGACAGGCGATGAGTCACGGCCTTCGAACGGTCGAAGTTCGGGTCAAGGGACCGGGTGCGGGCCGCGAATCAGCCGTTCGTGCGGTCCAGAATCTGGGCATTGATATCACGACGATCCGCGACGTCACTCCAGTGCCGCATAATGGCTGTCGTCCACGCAAGCCGCGTCGCGTTTGAATTGAACCTGCAATTGAATTATATAACTTCTATCTGATATGGCGAGACAACGAGGTCCTACAGAGAAAATCAGCCGCCGCTTCGGTGTGCCGCTTTTCGGTCCATCCAAGTCACTTGAGCGCCGGGCTTATGGCCCTGGCCAACACGGTGCACGCAACACCCGCCGGAAGCGTTCCGACTACTCGATGGCGCTGGCTGAGAAGCAGAAGCTTCGTTTTCAGTACGGCTTGATGGAGAAGAACCTCCGTCGGTATTTCGAGGAGGCCCAACGGCGTCCGGGCGTTACCGGCGAAGTTATGCTTCAGCTGATCGAAATCCGTCTCGACAATGTTTGCTTCCGTATGGGTTTTGGGAACACCCGCCGTGGAGCTCGCCAGTTTGTCAATCATGGCCACGTTGAAGTGAATGGAGTCAAATGTGACATTCCTTCCTACCAATGTAAGGCAGGCGACACGGTCGTTATTCGTCAGGGACAACGCTCTCAGCAGTTGGCGATGCGCCTTCTGGACCTCACTCAGGCGGTTCCTGTCCCGGAGTGGGTGGAGATCGATAGCGACAAGCTTAATGGGAAGGTCCTTCGTTTGCCTGAGCGCAATGAGTATGATCCCATGGTGAACGAGCAGCTCGTTGTCGAGCTTTACGCGCGCTGATCAAAGCCTTCCCTCGGGGAGAGCAGATCAAGATTTTTGAAGAAGCCCTTGAGTATGCTCAAGGGCTTTTTCGTAGCTACAATTCGCGAGGTAATGGTTCAGTCGGGGGTCGATTTCCGATTTCAGTTCGCTGTGAACTGTTGCAATCGATTCTGATACGCTTTTTAGCTGATCAAGGTGTTTTGCTGGTTCGCGATCTCGAAGATCATGATCGGCAATCACGGCAATGCGGCGTTGCAACATTTCGGCGAGTTCGTTGAGTTTCGGATTCATTTCAGTGATTTGCGCCGCCAGCAGCTGCTGGCGTGGGATTTGCAACTGGAGCCGGGATTGCGAATTGCGCAAGCGACGGTCCGGCTGTTAGAGTCGATGAATGGACACCGCAGTGCATTTTCATTTTGGCTGGATCGACTGGAGCGTCGTGGCTCTTTATTTGGTTTTCACCACCTGGGTTGGCCATGCACTTCGCGGAAAACAGGGGACAATTCGGGACTTTTTCCTTGGTGGAAGAACTCTTCCCTGGCAGGCCGTTACCGGATCAATCATCGCGACGGAAATCAGCGCGCTGACGTTTATCGGTGTGCCGGGAACGGTCTTCGCGATCGAGGGAGATTTCACCTATCTGCTCTGGGGGCTTGGCTCGGTCATCGCGCGTTTCGCGGTCGGCTACTGGCTGGTGCCGATCTACTATCAGAAGGAAATCTACAGCCCCTACGACTTCATGGGTGCGAGGCTCGGGGCCGCGATCAAGAACCTGGTGACGTCGCTATTCTCTCTGGGCGCGATTCTCGGTCAGAGTGTCCGGGTTCTGGTAACCGCGATCGTTCTCAAGGTGGTCACTGGCATGCCGATCGAGCTGTGCATCGTTGTGATTGGCATCTTCGCAGTCGTTTGGACGCTGATGGGCGGAATGCGGACCGTGATCTGGACGGACGTGGTGCAATTTTTCCTGTTTATCGGGGGCGGTCTCTTGGCTTTGATTTGGTTGATCTGTTCGGTTAGCGGCGGCTGGGGGCAGATTGCGGAAGCGAATCAGGAAGCCGAATATTATCAATTTGAGTGGAAGGGCGGAAATCCAGATCGACAGCCCGGCTACCTGGTCACGCAACCGGATGGCGGCGAGCCGCTGAGGACGATCGCCATCGAGAAATCTGCTGATGGGAAACCGGCAGTCATTGGCTTACCTTCGGTCGTTGATGGACAAGTGGTCGTGCTAATCCCGACTCAGGTTCTCAATTCCGACCAGCTGATGGATTTCGAGTGGAAGGGCGGCGATTTGAAAGAGGGAGAGGTCTGGCCAGAACAAGTCGTCCTCAGGAGACACTCAGAGACCAAGGAGCCGCTCCTTCTGGGTGTGCCCGAATTCAACAGCGAGGGAGAGTTTCAGGTTCGGACAGTAGAATCGTCAATTCCAGCTAAGCTCAGAACTGAAAATAAAATGCAGGTTTGGGAAGCTCGATTCTGGAATTCCGAAACCAAATCGTATCTCAGCTTTACCATCTGGATCGCCTTGTTGGCGATGCCGTTTCAGAATTTCGCTGCGTTTGGCACCGATCAATTGATGGCGCAGCGAATCTTCTGCTGTAAGAACGAGAAAGATGCGCGGAAGGCAATCGTCTGGAGCAGCATTTCGCTTTTGATCACTTTGCTGATGTTGATGGTCAGCGCTGGCCTTTACACCTGGTATCAGAATCAGGCGATATCGCCCTCGGAATTCTCGAGCTTTGTTGAGGACCAAAACAATGTGTTTCCGGTCTGGATCGTGACGGTCCTGCCGGCTGGGCTGGCGGGGCTTCTAATCGCGGGCGCTTTTGCCGCGGCGATTTCCAGCCTCGATTCGATTCTGGCGGCGCTGTCACAGACCACATTGTCTGCAGCTCTCGGGCGAGATCGATTCGAACAGGAATCCGGGTCAAGGCGGATGGTCTGGTACTCCCGAATTGCCGTGATCGTTTGGGGGATCATTTTGGTGATCGTCGGCATTCTCCTGAACGTCGTTTATCAAATGGGTGAGAAAGATCTCATCAATTTCGCCTTCGGAATGGTCGCCTACACCTATGGGCCGATCCTCGGAATCCTCTTGCTGGCGATTTTCCGAGTACCCCGAAGCACACTCGGAATCTTCATTGGCGCGACTATTTCGGTGGCACTCGTGGCATTTCTGCGGCCCGACATTTACAAATTGCTTACGGCTTTTGGTATCGAGAATTCTGGATCACCAGTGAAGTTTCCCTACCCGTGGTTTTTCCCGCTCAATGCAGGGATAACTTTTTTCTGCGGCTGGATCTTTGGCGTCCTCAAGAAGCGACCAGCAGCTGCTGATTAATTCGTGGTGTTGGCGACCGAAAATTCGCAGAATTCGAATGCCGTCGAAAAGTATTTCCCAAAATGCTTTTTGTGGATGAGAGAGGATTCGCTGGAATGGGCGAAAAGATTTTTAGATTTGAGGGGTCAGGCGGTCAATTTTCTCGATTTCTTTATAAATTTCTTGTGTGCGACTCGATTTCGATTTTAGGTCGTTTCCAGATTGTGGTGTTCTTGTTAGGAACCTGACAAAGCCACAATCCCAATGCCACGCCCCCGCCTTTTTGTCCCGATCTAAGGGTCCTCTGTCTCAAGCTTAGGATCCGATTTTCTGGTCAATCTATCGAGTTCGCGGCTGGAAAAATCGATTTTTTGTAACTCGCTCATTTTCAACTCTTCAGTCGTCCCAATCAAATGCCCGCCACATCACCGCACGAATCTGAACCCCTTCCAACGGGGTTCTGGCCACAAGTCTGTGAACAACTTGTGGATGCTCTAGGGAAGGACATTGTTGATCGATGGCTAGCGGATGCTAAGCCCGAACTGACTGGAGAATCGGTGCTGACTCTGACCACTCCGTCGCTGATGCATTCCATGTGGACGGACACTTTCTACCGCGCAGATGTCGAAGCCGAGATCGAAGAACAATTGGGGCGGAAAGTCGAATTACTCCTTGAGGCTGAGCCGGCTGAGGAACCTGAAGCCGACCCGCCATCAGAGCGGCTTAGCGAACCGGAGTTGAAGATTCTGCAAGAATCCGTCGACACGGTTGCCGAGATTACGCCGCGAGACCGCGAGGCAGCTGGGTTGAATCCAAAGTTCACGTTCAAGACTTTCGTTAGCGGCGACAACAGCGACTACTGCCATGCTGCGGCCAAAGCGGTCGCTGAAGAGCCGGGCTCCCGCTACAACCCGCTCATGTTCTTTGGTGGTTCGGGCTTGGGGAAAACTCATCTCATGACTGCAATCGGTCATGCGATTCAAGAGCAGCACCCGGGAAAAAGGGTTCTCTTCGTAACTGGCGAAGAGTTCACGAACGAGTTCATCGTCGCGCTTCAGCGAGGTGCGGTTGCGGAGTTTCGTCAGCGGTTCCGGCAGGTTGACGTCCTTCTGGTTGACGACATCCATTTTGTTGCTGGCAAAGATCGTACGCAGGAGGAATTTTTTCATACCTTCAATGCTCTGACAAACAAGCAGGGCCAAATCGTCCTGACAAGCGATCGGCCTCCAGGCGAAATTCCGCGCCTGGAAAAGCGGCTCGTCTCACGATTCCAGTCAGGCATCGCAGCCGAAATCCTGCCGCCAGGTGTCGAAACCCGCAGCGCGATCCTCCGTCAGAAGGCCGAGGATTGGAGCGTCGAACTTGATCCGAGCGTGATCCAATTTCTCGCCGAGCGGATTCGCAAAAACGTTCGCCGGCTTGAGGGCGCGCTGCTACGGCTTTCGTCGTACTCCTCGCTCTATGGAGGCTCGGTGGATGTTGAGCGGGCCGAAGAATATCTCAAAGACATTCTGATGGAAGAGGCCAGCAGCGGCGTGGTCAGCATGAACGACGTTCAGAAAGCGGTCGCTGGATATTTTGATGTTCGGTTAGCCGATTTGAATGGCCGTCGCCGGACGAGCCAGATTGTGATGCCGCGCCAGATCGCGATGTATCTGGCTCGCGAATTGACCGAATCTTCGCTTAAGGAAGTGGGTTATGCCTTCGGCGGGCGCGATCACGGAACGGTGATTCATGCCTGCAAAAAGGTGAAGGCCAAGATGCTGGAGAAGCCGGAAACGCGTCGAGTGATCGAGTTTCTTCGCGATCAACTCACTCAATAAACGCGTCCGGCACGGCACTGGAACTTTCCAGCAGCTGCTGACTCTGACAGAGCCAAAAACATTAGACAGGCTTGCAATTCCCGTTCTAGTGTGCTCGCATTCCGCGGCGCGGCCTTTCGGGCGCGTCCTGAAGGCTTTTCACGTCAAAATATCGACGTCCGCCCACGGCCCAACCACCCATGAAATTCAAGATCACCAAAGAGAAGTTTATCGAAGGTCTTTCTCAAGTCCAACAGGTCGTTGGCGCGCGAACGACCCTGCCAATTCTCTCAAACGTTCTCCTCGAAGCCAAAGACGGAATGATCCGGATGACCACGACTGATCTCGATGTTGGGATTCGTGGATCGGTTGAAGCTGAGATTGAAACCGAGGGCGGCAGCACGCTTCCTGCGCGAAAGCTCGCCAGCATTGTTCGCGAGTTGCCAACAAGCGAAATTCTGGTTGAAGTCGATAGCGACAACGCCGCTTCGATCACGGCTGGACCCAGCTTCTTCAAGATCAAGGGATTGGGCCAGGACGAGTTCCCGCCTTTGCCGGATTTCGAGGATGCGATGGATTTTAAGCTCGATCAAAAGCTCCTTCGCGATAGCCTCAAGAAGACGTCTTACGCAATCTCGACCGACGAGACGCGCTACGTGCTGAACGGGATTTACTGCTCGTTCAAGGAAGGCACGATCACTTTGGTTGCGACCGACGGACGCCGGCTTGCGATGGTCGATCACGAACTTGAGTTTCCGGAGAGCCAGGAAACCGAGATTATTATTCCTACCAAGGCCGTTAACGAATTGCAACGGCTCCTCGCAGACAGCGGCGACGTCCGGATTCGGATCACCGACAGCCAGATCGCTTTTGAGCTGAACGGTTATCTTTTGACGAGCAAGCTCATCGAAGGCAGCTACCCGAATTTCCGCCAGGTCATTCCAGCTGAGGCCAAGCAGAGAGTCACGTTTGATCGCGAAACGTTACGTGAAATCGTTCATCGCGTGTCCCTCCTCACCAGTGACAAGTCGAGTTCGATCAAGATCAAATTTGCCGACGACAATATCGAGGTAATGGCCAATTCGCCGGATGTCGGTGAGGCCCGCGAATCTCTGCCCGTTCAATACAGCGGGCCTGAAATGACGATCGCTTTCAATCCGGATTTTCTGATGGCTCCGCTGCGAAATCTCGACACTGACGAGATTCACTTGGATTTGATCGACGAGATGAGCCCAGGCGTGCTCAAAATCAACGAGCCGTTCCTCTACGTCCTGATGCCGATGCGCGTCACTGGCTGAGAGGCGAAATTTTGCCGTCGTAGCCGGTTAGCTCGAGATAACCGCGGCCGCGAACTGGCTTGCCGCGAATTTTTCCGGAAACGCGGGTCGCGCCTTCCCAGTAAATCATCGCGGCCATCAGCAGCTGCTGGTCTTTCTGGGCAGCGACGACTTCCAATTCGATTTCCAGTTTTGGGACTCGTAAACTCCATTCGATCGGATAGGCGACCTTCGTGTTTGGCGCAGTCCAGATTTCCGTCGGCTTGAACCGGATTTCGTCTGAGCTGAGGGCTTCGGTCGATCCGTCAGGCCTGACAAACGTGCCGGACGCAAAATTGGTGCTGCCGTCAGGGCTCCTGAGCTGGAAAAGCATCAACTCGGAGCCGTCTTCAAGCTGAATCGCGAACCAGTCCCAACCGGCTTGATCGAGACTCAAAGCGCTGGTGCTCCACTCTCGATCGTACCAGCTGGAGCCACTGACTTTGAACTCGCTTCCGTCGATCATAAGCGAACCCTCAGTCTTCAGCCTGGTGAACGAATAGTAGTGGGAGGCCGCATCGGGTTCGTTCGATTTCGGGCTGACACCGTCGACCCCGTGAAAAATTGGAGGTTTGGCAGGGTGGATTTCGAAATCGATTTCGAACTCCTTGGCCTTCGCCCGAAGTCGGTAGTGGCCGGGTTCCGACTCCGTTCGGACGAGACTCGAGCCAGGAATCCAGACGATCCGATTTTCGTCGTCCGGCAGCTGGCTGCCCGCTTGCTCGAAAGCGCCGCGGCTGAACGTTTCTTCGAAATAGAATTCGTCGCGATCGATGTCTGACACTGCGAAATGGCCAAACCAGATGTGGTCGGTTACGAACTGGCTTTCGGTTGGTGCGCGGTCGTCAGGAGGGCGGATTCCTTGACGAAAAAAGGTCAGCTGATATCCGAATCGTCGACCCGCTTCATTTTCTAAGTTCCCGGTAAAATACCACCACTCGGTTTTGAAGTCCGGGTGAGCAAATTCGTCACGTGGAAACTCGTAAGTCCAACCGGGCCGGGCCTTGCGCCAGCTTTCACTATTTTCCGCCTCCTCCGCGGTTAGCGCGAAAATTGCGGGGCCCAGGATGACGGCGATGATGACGAACGGCTTCATGGTTCGTGAAAGCTTACGCCAGAGCCGATGATAAGGAAACGCCGAGCGCAGATCAGGTGCTGAACGGTTTGGTGTACCAACGGCGGAGCCACCGGAGAGACGATTTGATGTCCTCCAGAAGGAGGTAGTTCACGGGCACAAGAATCAGGGTAACCGCGGTGGCAAAGAGAATTCCGAACCCCAGCGAAACCGCCATCGGGATGAGAAACTGGGCCTGGGTGCTGCGCTCGAAGATCAACGGCGCAAGCCCGGCAAACGTGGTTAGCGAAGTCAGAATGATCGGCCGAAACCTCGCGCCTCCTCCGGCCCGGACGGCTTCGAGCAAATTGACTCCTTCGTCACGTTTTCGGTTGATCCAATCGACCAGAACGAGGCTGTCGTTCACAACAACGCCAGACAACGCGATCATTCCGAACAGGCTCATGAAGCTCAGAGGAGTCGATGGAAGCGGATGATTGACCCAGGTTTTGATATCTTCGACCAGGATGTGGCCGAAAACCGCGCCAGCCACGCCGAACGGAATCACGATCATCACTAACAACGGCTGAGCGAAGCTCTTGAACGGAATCGCGAGCAGACAATAAATCGTAAAGGCCGCGAAGAGCATGCCGAGCAGCAGAGTCGAATTCGCCTCCCGTTGCTCCGCAGATTCGCCCTCCATGCTGTAATTCACGCCTGGATATTTGGCGACGATTTCAGGGATGAGCTTCTCGATATCTGCCTTTATGCCCTCGAGATCGACGTTCTGCTTGTCCGCGTCAGCGACGACATTGACGGTTCGATTTCGATCCGATCGCCGGATGGCCGCAGCGCTCCGGCCGAAGTCCAGTTCGGCGACGTTTGCGAACGGAATTCGGGCACCTTCGGGCGTTCGAATCCGCATGTTCTGGAGGTTGCCCACCGATGCTCGCTCTTCACGCGGGTAACGAATCATCACGCGGATGTCCTCGCGACCCCTCTGGATTCGCTGCGCTTCAAAGCCGTAGAACGCGCCGCGAGTCTGACGCGCGAGGTCATCCGAATCGATCCCGAGCAACTCTGCCTCTGGCCGGACCCGCAGACGGATTTCTTCCTTCCCGTCACTGACGTTCGAATTGATATCGAACAGTCCGTCGAATTCGGCGAGACGCTTCTCGATTTCCCCAGCAGCTGCTGCAAGCATCTCCGGGTCCTGCCCGAAAATCCGGACGTCGATCGGATCACCGAATCGGCCAATCTCGGCGCGGACGTTGAAATCCTCGGCACCTGGAATCTGGCCAATGAGGCGGCGGAGTTCCATCGACAATCCGGGTGAGCTGAATTTGTCCGCCTGAATCGGGCCCTCGCCCAGATCGATTGTCATTTCGCGTCGAAGCTCCGGATCGATCACGCCGAAGGTGAGCTCGCCAACATGCGTCTGGCCCGATTCAATCGATCCTCCTCGGTGCCCACCACTGGAAACGATGCCCTGTCCGCCGGTCGAACTGAAAATGTGCTCGATCAGCGAGGTGCCTTTCGGGTACTCGACGCCGTCGACGGTCACGTCTTTTGACGTGATGTATTTCTTCTGCAGCTTCTCTGCCGCCTCCTCCATTTGATCAACGTATTTCGCGGTGACTGCGTAGGGAGTTCCAGAAGGCATCGAAAGTTTCACGGTAACGTAGTCACTGGGAATCCTCGGAAAGGTCACGCGCTGAATATTTCCGGAGAAAACCCAACCGGCGGTCAGGATGAGAATCGCGACGAAAACTGAGGCCGTGATCCAACGATTGACGAGGCAGAATTCGAGGAATGGTTGGTAAACGCGTTTAATGAACCACTCCAAACTTCGGGCCACGGCTTGCTGGCCTCGCGAAATAAAATTATAGCGGGCCGGAGGCTTGTTGAGATTTCGAATGTGTTTGAGGTGGGCCGGCAGGATCAGCTTGGATTCGATCAGGGAAAAAATCAGGACTGGAATAACGACGTATGGGATCGGCTTGAACATCGAGCCGCGGTGCCCACCCATCATCAGAAGCGGGATGAAAGCCACGATTGTCGTCAGGACGCCGAAGATCACCGGGGTTGCGATTTCGTGGGTTCCTTCGATCGCAGCCTGGAGCGGGTCCGGGTTTTTCTTGAGATGCTCGAAAATGTTTTCGCCGGTGACGATCGCGTCGTCGACGACGATTCCTAACACCAGGATAAAGCCGAACAGGCTGGAAATGTTGATCGTCGCGCCGAGGCTCGGCATGCAGATCAGCGCGCCAGCGAAGGCGACCGGAATGCCGAGAACAACCCAGCCCGCGAGCGAGATTCTCAGGAACAAAGCAAGAATGACGAAGACAAGAACGAACGCTAACAAAGCACTCTCAATGAGCGTGCCGAGCCGACCTTCGACGATTCTTGAACGATCCCGCCAAGCCGTGAGCTCAACTCCATTCGGCAGGCTTCCGCGCTTGGCCTCGACGTAGTCTTTAACGGTGTCGGAGATCAAAATCGCGTTCTGGTCGCCGATGCGGTTGACTGAAACCAAAACGCAGGGCTTGCCGTTGAAGCGAGCGGTCACTTGCGCTTCTTCGAACCCATCGTCGACAACTCCGAGGTCGCCCAACGTCACCCGCGTTCCGTCGGGATTCGACCGGATCACGATCTCGCGAAATTCCGAACCGACGTAGGATCTCGCTTTCGTCCTAAGCAGAATTTCGCCGCCCTCGGTTTTGATGACGCCGCCTGACAAGTCGACCGATTGCTCGCGCACTTTGCTGGCGACTTCATCGAGCGTGAGGTCGTAGCGGAGCAGGGTCTGCTCAGAAACCTCGATCGAGATCTCATACGGCCTGACGCCGACGATCGACGCCGACGTAATATTCTGAGTTTTGGTGGTCAGGCTCTTGATCGTCCATCCAAGCACTGGTACCTTGTCCAAGGGCAGCCACCTCGGAAACTCCATGTTTGATTCGGCGGTCAGGTTCAGAATTTCGGCGTGAATTTCGTCCGCGAGATCGCGCAGCTGAAACTCATCGAGCTCGCCTGCGACGAGGACTTTGATTACCGAGTCCGTCGTTTCCTGGAGCGAAACAGTCGGCTTTTCTGCCTCGGCTGGAAACGTGATGATCGCATCGACCCGCGATTTGATGTCGTCGAGCGCCGCGCGTGGATCGTGGCCTTCTTTGATTTCGATCGTCACCGTCCCTGAACTTTCGGAGGCGGTAGACCGCATCTTGTCGATGAAAGTCAGGTCCTCGATCGCCTCTTCGATCGCGAGGACGATGCCCTCCTCGACCTCTTCCGGGCTGTTGCCGCGGAACGGAACGCTGATCGAAACGGTGTTGACATCCGAGTCCGGAAAAACCTCCAAGGTAAGCTGAGTCGTCGCCGACCACAGCCCAAGCGTTAGAAGCGAGATCAACAGCAAGTTTGCTGCGACACTGTTTTTGGCGAACCAGGCAATCATTTTGGTTATCGATTTTTGGTTCTCAAAGGTCGACGCGGGACTTCGGGCTACCAGCAGCTGCTGGCGGGCCGCCTTTGTCTTTTCCGCCTTTGCCCTTGCCCTTCATCCCTCCGCCGAGGCCGACAGCGACGTCTCCGCCCGGGCCTGAAGGATTTCCTTCGCCCTTGATCGTGATCAAATCTCCGTCCTTCACAAAGGGGAGCGGAGTGATCGAAATTCGGTCACCGGTCTTCAATTTGCCGCCCGTCTTAGCAACGACGAAATCCGGATCGCCTTCATAAGCTGTTTCGAAAGTTGTGACTGCGACCGTCTTGTCTTCGTTGACGACAAGAACCGAATTGCCACCGCGAACGGCTTTGCGAGGAATAATAAAAACGTCAGTCAAAACGCGGCCGCTGATTTCAGCTTCGACAAACGAACCGCTGGGCAGCAGAGGCGCGCCTGGTTGGGCGGCGTTGATCGCGGCGATAACGAAAAGCTGGCGGGTGCTCGCGTCGACGGTGGCGTCTGTTCTTTCGATGTAAGCCGTCCAGCGGTCGTCTGGACCGCGCTCGCCCTTGAGGAACGCGCCCGGCTTTTCGTCGGCACCGAGATCGAGGAACGCCAATTGGTCATCGCGGAGCGGCAGGCGGACTTCAAAAATCTCTGTCGAATAAATCTGGCCTAACGAATTTCCGGGACTCACGAACTGGCCGAAGTCGACCATCTTTTCGATCACTCGGCCGTCGTAGGGCGCGAGAATCGTGCAGCGTTCGACGTTCAGGACTGCCTCCGCAAGGTCAGCCTCGGCCGCTTTGATATTTGCCTGCGCCTCTTTGAGTTGGGGCAGTCGAAGAGCGATCTCGTTAGGCTCACCAGCGAGGCCAAGCCGCTTCCAATCGTCGCGCGCCTTGTCGGTTTGCGCCTGGGCGAGTTGGAGGGCGGTCTGAACTCTCGTTAACGCGGCTTCAGCACGCTTCTTAGCTGTTTGGTGATCGCGGGAGTCGAGCTCGATCAGCATGACTCCATTTTTGAACTCGGCTCCATCGAGGAACTTATCGGAAATTGCGGAAATTTTCCCGGAAACCTCAGCCGTCAGTTGCGATCTGGATCGCGGCCGAACGATTCCCTGAGATTTCAGGACCACTTGAAAATCCCCCGCCTTGAGCACGTCGACCTCGGCGACCGGGTAGGTGCGCTTCGCCGGTCTTTGCGGTGTCTCCGGCTTAGTATTGAGTAAATAGATGTAGCCGCCAATCGACAAACCCAGAATGATCAGGGCAATGAGGACGCGAAGAGAGATGGCGAGAATGCGCAGCATGATTTGAGTCGAGACGGGGAACCCACGAGATGGACGGGCGCTCGTCAACTCCAAACCCCTCTTTGAGATCGAGGTTGCGCAACGTGCTCCCGACTGTGTATTCGAGAAATATGAAACGACTCGCCGCTCTCTTTTTTCTACTCACCGCCGCTGGAACTCTCCAAGCCGAAACGCCGACCCTGAAATTCGAGGGCGCTGAAGTCGAGACCTACAAAACCGCCTCGGGCGACGACTTGAAAATCTATATTTTCAACCCAGCCAATCACGATCCCGCAAAGGATTCCAGACCGGCGATCGTCTTCTTTTTTGGAGGCGGTTGGAATGGCGGGACGCCTGGACAATTTGAACAACATTCCCGTTATCTCGCTTCACGCGGGATGGTCGCGATGACCGCGGACTACCGCGTGAAATCTCGTCAGAACACGACTCCGAAAGAATGCGTCGCTGACGGAAAATCCGCTGTGCGTTGGGTTCGCGCGAATGCCAAGCGGCTCGGGGTCGATCCTGACCAGGTCGCGGCTGGCGGCGGTTCCGCTGGCGGGCACGTTGGCGCGACGACCGGCTTTATCGATGGTTTCGACGACCCGGCTGACGACGCCAAAATTTCATCGAAAGCGAACGCGCTGGTCCTGTTCAATCCGGTTTACGACAACGGTCCGACCGGCTGGGGCCACGACCGAGTCAAAGAATACTGGGAAGGCTTTTCGCCTGCCCACAACATCACGAAAGACGATCCGCCAGCCGTGGTTTTTCTAGGTTCGAAAGATCCGTTGATTCCGGTCGCGACGGCCGAGAAATTCAAAGCCGATATGATCGCCGTGGGCTTGAAAAGCGACCTCCACGTTTACGAAGGCCAACCGCACGGATTCTTCAATCAATCCAAAGGCGGAAAAGATATCTTCCTCGATACGATCCAGAAAATGGATGCCTTTCTTCGGGAGACGGGCCTTCTCAAAGGAGAGCCGACCGAGGAACAGCTGAACGCAGCCCTCAATCCAGAAAAGCCGAAAGCGAATTCGGCGAAGAAGAAAAAGTCTTAAGCCTCGAGAGGCTCAGGCTCAGCTTCCGATCGTTGCGACCGCACGGGCAGCTCCGCTCTTGTAGCGAGCTGCTGCGTTTCTGTGGATCACGTTGACCTTGGCCGCTTTGTCGACGGCGGAAGAATAAATTGCGAGCTCCGTTTTCGCTGCGGTGCTGTCGCCAGCCTCGATCGCGGACTGGACGCGTTTGCGGAACGTCTTCATCCGTGATTTGACAACGGCGTTGCGCTGACTGCGGACTTTAGTCTGACGGACTCGTTTTGCTGCTGATCGAATGTTTGGCATGGCCTGGCAATTTGATGGGCGGCGAACCTAGGAGGTTCGGCGGTTCTGTCAAGCTCGGGTTGTCGTCCTTCGGAAAAGATCCTCGGGAGCGGATTCCAGTCGACATGCGAGGTCGTGTCGAGCGAGAATGAATCGAATCCGTCAATTTTCCATGATCTGGAGTTACAAAAACGCCGAAGGCGAGCATTACAGTTTTAAGGAAGAGAAGTTCTTCCAGATGGTTTCCGGCAACATCGTCGCTGCGGAGACCTTGGTTTTCACGAAGGGAATGACCGATTGGCTGCCTGCGAGGCAAGCGCGTCCGGAGTACTTTGGCGGCGTGGCTGAGGAGGCTCCGCAGGACGTGCCGCGAGCCCCGGTCGTCAAAATTGAGGAGGCTGCTTTGCCGCCCGAAACTTCAGCAGCTGCTGGCCCGCCTCAACCGCGTCCGAGCCCGCCGCCGGCACCGACTTTTACGCAGGAAGCCGAAAGTCCGGACGACGAAACCGAGCCGAAGTCGTCCTGGAGCACCAAGCCGGTCGTGATCGGCGGGGTGATTCTGTTGGTTTCTGGGTGGGTTGCCTTTTTCGGCGGAAAAGAGCTTATCGCTGGATTTTTTGACCGCGAGGGCGACGACGAGTCAAAAAGTGAGCCGACCTGGAGCATTCCTTCGCCCACGACCAAGGCCGAAGCGCCGGAACCGAAGCCGACTGTTTCGCCCGCGCCTGCTGCGCCGCCAAACGCGGATCCTCAGCCTGAACCGGTCGCGCCGCCGCCACCGGAGCCGATCTCAACTCTGGCAGCTGCTGGCCGGTCGCTGCGCGAAATGCCGAGCAAAGAATCGATCATCGAAGCTGCGGATTTCATCTTCGAAAAGGCCGATCCAGCCGAACGCGCCAAGCTGGCGGAGCCGCTCGCTCAGGTTCTGCGTCCGCACCTCGGCGTCGACGACGCGAAAGCCCGGGTGTCGGTCGCGCGCGCCTTCGCTTTCGTCGCTTCGCGCGAGGATTCCCAGAAACTTGAGCAACTTGCCAGACTTGGATCGGGCGACTCCGGCTACGCGCTGGCCGGCATGCTGAGAGTCGATCCGCTCCGCGCTCGAACGATTTATCAAGAGCGCTGGTCTGAGGGCGGTTTTCGATCCGCGATGGACGGAGCTTTGAAAAAATGCGGCGAGGAAGATTGGATTTTGCCGCTGCTGGAAATCAAAAACATCGAAATCTTCAAGCACGTCTGCCAGCTCATCGGCGAAGTCGGCACAGCACGAAGCGTCACCGCGGTTCAACGCGCTTCAGTCGGTCTCTGGCCGGGCGGCGGTGCTCAGAAGGAAGCCAAGCAGATTGCCGAACAAACTGCGAAGCGGCTTCAGGCGAAGTGAAGTCGGGCGCTACTTCAAAAAGTAACCGCGCTGCTTGTCGGAGATCGGCAGCCCCATTTTTTCCATCACCAACATCAGGTCCTCCCAGACCTTTCGTCGCTCGCCCAAGTTCGTGTTCTTCAAAAGATAGGACGGGTGGTAGGTCACCATCACGGGAATCTTGAGCAGGTCGTGGAACCGGCTTCGCAGCCGACCAACAACGGCACCTTCCAAGCCGAGTAGCCCTTCAGCAGCGATTTCTCCGAGCGCGACGATCACTTTCGGCTGGATCACTTCGATTTCGCTCAGCACGAGCGGCAGGCAGGCGGACATTTCGGCCGCAGTCGCCTTCCGATTGTTGTTGGTCTGGTTTGGCAACGCGGGCCGAAATTTCACGATGTTCGAAATGTAGACATCGCTGCGTTTCAAGCCCATCGCGCCGATGATTTTCGTCAGCAGCTGCCCGGCCGGACCAACAAACGGCTCATGCTCTTTTTCCTCTTCGGCACCCGGCGCATCGCCTATGAAAACGATTTCGGCATCCGGATTTCCGGCTGCAAAAACCATTGCGTCGCGCAAAGAATCCAGCTCCTTCGCCGGTGCCCAGGTTTTGGCTTGTTCACGCAGCCAGGCGAGCTTTTCCGCCTTCGTCGCGCCTTCCGGCTTCAGATCAATCGGGCCGCTGGCTTGTTTTTTGGCAGCAGCTGCTGGTGTGGATTTCGCCGGAGTTTCCGTTTTTGGCTCCGCGATCGCATGAAGCGCGTGCGGCAACGATTTCAGTTTGCGGCGAGCTTCCGGCGTTAACCAGACGGATTCTTCGCCGATCTCCTGACGTTCTTCAAAATAGTGCGTCAATTTCTGAATCGCGCTGTGAACCGGGTTGGGAATGGGCACGGTCTGATCTAATCAAGAGTCCGCCGCGCGGCAAACCGTTTCTGGCTTTGTGAGGGACGCCGCCGGGCTTTCTCAGTCGAAGAGATCGTACAAGGTCAGGATCCGGTTAAAATAGCCCTCTTCAACAAGGTCGGGCGTCGGTTCGGTGGCGGTGATGAGGACGGTTTCGATGGTGTGCGGTTTGCGCAGGGTCAGGGCGACGCGCTTTTTTTCGACTTCGGCGATGATTGAGCGGCTGATTTTTTTGTCGGTGAATTTCAATTCGCAGATCACGGCCACGCCGTCGCCTCGGAGGAACATCAGATCGATCTGGGCGGCGGGTTGGTCCTTCGCGTACCACGAGCCGACGTCGTAGCGAACCGCGCCGAAACCCAGTTTGTCGGCGATTCGAGCGGCGTGGGCCGCGCAGAGCCGTTCGAAAGCCAGCCCGCGCCAGGTTTCCCACCTTCGATCGGACACGAACTGGCTGAAGACGGGTTTCTCGGTTTTGCGGATTTTCGCGAGCGCGGGCTCGATGAATCGAAAGTAGAATCGCATGTAGGGATCGGCGAGGCGGTAACGAGTTTGATGGACCGCGCCGGGTCGGTCCACGGACGGGTAGCCTTCGATGAAGCCAGCGAGCGACAACTCTTCGAGGTAAGCCGTGATGCGTCCGCCGCCGCTGAGCGTGGTGACTTTTTGCAGCTGCTGACGCGTCGCGCAGGGCTTCGCGCCGAGTGTTTTGAGAATTTTCCGGTAGTGCGGGGTCGAGCCGAACTGACTCACGAAAATCCGCTCGAATTCTTCGACGAGGTATCCGGTACGGGTGAAGCAGAGCTTTTCAACGTTGGCCCGGACCGACAAGTTGGGCTCGATGAATTCAAGATATTGCGGAACGCCGCCGACGACCATGTAGAGTTCGGCGAGATCGCGCAGGGAGCGTTTCGGGCGGAAAACGCCTTCGATCTCGTCGATGCGGAGCGGGCCGAGTGGGATTTCGAGATGAATCCGGCCGTAGAGACTTTTCGAGCGGACGACGTTGTTGACGAGAAATGAGCAGATGCTTCCGCAGAGAACGACGTGGACGCGCAGTTTCGAGAGCAGGTTGTCCCAGACGTATTTGAATTCGCTGACGAGCTGGTTGCGACCGGCGGCCATCCATTGGAATTCGTCGAGGAAGAGGACGATTGGTTTGGCTTTGGCGCTCTTCGGCTTCGGCAGCTGCTGGGCCAGCAACGTGAAGAGATCGCTCCAGTTTCCCGGCTTCATCTGGGAGAGTTCGTGCCGCCCGGTCAGCTCCGTGAGGCGGTGGAGAAAACGGGTTTTCTGGCGCGCCGTGTTTTCGCCTTCGACGCCTTCGAATTTCCAGACGGTGTGGTCTTTGAAGGCCTCTCCGATCATCCTGGTTTTGCCGACCCTGCGCCGGCCGTAGACGACGGTCAGAGCTGCTTTGCGCTTCTTTTCGATCGAATTGAGGAGGCCGATTTCGTGGCTTCTGCCGAGGAAGAACATTTTCTAAAGTCGGCCTTTTTGAGGGTTTTGAAAGTGAAAAGGCCGGAAACATAAAAACGATATCTGGCCTTTTTGATCTATTTTATCTCAAAAAGGCCGGATTTAGAATCGCGCTCGGAGGTCGAACGAGCGGCAAATCAGGCAGAGCTAAGGAAAGAGCCGAGGCTTCACCCGCGTGAACAGGGAAATTCCGTTTTCATGCGCTGGACCCTACTTTTCCCATTTTTCTCTCTCGTCGCAACCACCGTCGCTCTCGCGGAGGCTCCACTGCATCAACGAATCGACGCGCTGATCGACGCTGGCGCTGCGGATTTGCCAAAAGCGGCGCTGAGCGACGACGCGGAATTTGTCCGCCGAGTTTATCTGGATTTCGCCGGGATCATTCCGACGGCAAGCGAGACGCAGGCGTTTCTAGCCGACAAAAATAAGGACAAACGCGCGAAGCTGATTCAGCAGCTGCTGGACGCTCCGGGCTACGGGCCAACGATGCGTGATCGCTTTCACGTTCAGCTGATGGAACGCCGTGGCGATCACGAAATGTGGCTCGCGTGGCTGGGTGAGGCGTTCGCGAAAAATAAGCCGTGGAATCAGATGGCTCGTGAGATGATCCGGGCGGATTTTCGCGATGAGCCGAATCGCGGGGCCGCATTTTTCTACACGAAGCGGCTTGAAAAGTACGGGACGAATCCAACGGATTATTCGGGCCTGACGCGTGACGTGGGACGACTTTTTCTCGGCATGGACATGCAGTGCGCCGAGTGCCACAACCACCTCTTGATTGACGACTACAATCAGATCGATTTTCAGGGTCTGTTCGCCGGTTTTTCGAAGATGAAATTGCTGCGCGGCGACTACCCGGCTGTTGAGGAGCAGATCATGTTGAAGAAGCAGGAATACGCCAGCGTCTTCGTCGGAAAACAGCGCGAAGTCGGGCCGAAAGTCCCTGGTTTGGAGGAGGTCGAGTTAGTCAGTTTCGAGAAAGACGAGCAGTACGTGCAGGCCCCGGATCGGGCGACGAAAACGCCTGGAGTTCCGAAATTCAGCCCGCTGGAGCGGTTCTCTGAGCAAATTCCGACCGCGCCGACATTTGACGGGAACATCGTCAATCGAGTCTGGTTTTTGATGATGGGCCGCGGGTTGGTCAATCCGATGGATCAGTTTCATTCGGAAAATCCCGCGTCACATCCGGAGCTGCTGGATTTGCTCGCGGCTGAGTTTGCGAAGAACGGCTACGACTTCAAATGGCTCTTTCGCGAGCTGGCTCTGACGAAAACTTATCAGCGATCGAGTCGGCTGCCGGAAGGAACGGAACCGGTGCAGGAAGATCGCTTCGTCGTCGCTCGCGAGCGCCGGGTTTCCGCCGAGCAGCTGCTGGCGAGCACGTTGCGCGCGCTGAACGTGGATCCCGCCAAGGCGCCCATGGAAAACGTCGAATCGGAAGAGGAAGATGGGGAAGAGTTTGTGGGTTTGACAGAGAGATTTCTCGACGCGTTCGCGACCGAGCCGCGTGAACCGGAACGCGAGTTTTCGCCCGGGTTAAAGGCGGCTTTGTTCGCGATGAACGACGTGGAGGTCCTGAAGCTGATCGCTCGCGAAGACGCGCTACCCGCAAAGCTGGCCGGCGAGCCTGACAATGCGAAAATCGCCGAGGCGCTGTTTCACAACATCTTCAGCCGTCCGCCGAGCCCGGACGAATCCGCGGACGTCGCCGCTTTTCTGGATTCGTTTGAAGGCGAGCGCGCTGCGGCGATCACCGAAGTCGCTTGGGCGATGCTTTCGTCGACGGAATTCGTCGTGAATCACTGAATTCTGGCGAGCGACAGGCGATATTCTTTTTCGTGCCAGTCGACCTCGTCGCCCTGCTTGACCGCGCCGAAAACGCCGATCACGATTCGAAGCGTCTCAGATTCAGGAGAGTAGCCTTCGACGCGCTCGGAGTATTTGATTTCGAGTTCGAATTCGTGCTTGGAGTTGAATTGATCCCAGAGATCGCCGATCGCCGGCTTGAGATCCAGCTCGGCATACCCGCCGAGATCGCCGCGTTTGAAAACGATCACGCCCTGGGTGTGAGACATCGATTTTCGAGTCACGATCAGGTAGAGCTGATCTTCGGTAAATTTGCCATCGTAGTACTGAGCGCCCGCAGCCAGCAGCTGCTGGCGGTCTCCGGAATTGGCGTCGGTCAGCCAGAGCTGGGCTTCGCCGTCATAATTGGCGACTTCCACACCGTAGGCCGTTGCGGCCGGATCCGGATCCGGAATGCAACCGGCCAGGCTGAGGAAAACGGGGAAAACGAAAAGGAGAAACTTCATGACCGGATTAAAGTAGAGGAGCAGAAAAAAGTCGAATTGAAGACAAAACCAGCAGCTGCTGGCGATGAATCGAAAACAACCCGCCGTGGATCAGAACTGGGAAGAACTTTACGACGATCACGCCAAGGCCTTGACGCTTTTTGCGAGGCAGTGGCTGCCGAGCATTTCGGACGCTGAAGACTGCGTCCAGGACGCGTTCATCCGCCTGCTCAAATCACCTAAACAATTTACCGAAAAACCCGTGCCAATTCTCTACCAGGCCGTCAAGTGGGCGGCGCTCGATCGAGTCCGCAGTTCGCAAAGGCGGGTGCGGCGTGAGCAGGCGAGTAGCGCGGATGCTGAGCAGATCAGCCTGTTCGAAGACCGCCTCGAGAAGCGCGAACGGCGCGAGACGATCGAGGCCGCGCTCCAGCAGCTGCCGGACGAACAACGCGAAGTTTTGACGATGCACATCTGGGGCGAGCGGCCATTTCGCGAGATCGGCGAGACGCTCGGGATACCGCTGAACACAGCCGCGAGCCGGTATCGCTATGCGCTGAAAAAGCTCGGCCAGATTCTGGAAGCCAAGGAGTTAACCGCATGAATGCAATCGCCCCACAGCCCTCGTCCGAGGATGAAAAACTGGAACGCGAGCTTCGTGATTTTGAAGTCGTCGGTCCGCGTCCGGGATTGAAAGAGCGGATTCGCGCGGAGGCTGCCGAGCTTGGCGTCGAGTCACAGGATTCGAAGAAAATCGTCCGCTTTCCCGCGCTCCAAACCTGGATTTCGTCCGCAGCCGCGCTGGTCGCCCTTGCGTTCGGGATCGCACTCTGGATGGAGACGGAAAAGCCAGTCGAGAAGGCGGTTCCGCTTGGAAATCGCGGCCTTGCCGGTGGGGATCCGACTCCGGCTCACCGGCCTTACACGCTGGTTGATCAAGTTCTCGTCAATCAAGTAAATGACGGCGTGATTTTTACCGAAGACAATCAGCCGATGTGGCAGCTCCGCTACGATTTTATTAATCGAGCCGAATGGCAGGACGTGGAAACAGGCGAAACGCGCGAAGTCGTCGCCCCTGAACAACGGATCTTTTTCATGCCTGTCCGTCACGACTGAGAGAATTTCCAACAACACTATATCTATGAAATTGAACCCACGATTCATCTCGCTTGCCGCGATCCTCTCCGGATTTGCGATTGCGGGATCCGCATTCGCCCAAGAGCCAGCCCCGCAGACTCCTCCGAAGGATCCCAAGCCGTCGAAGCAACCTCAAAGCCAACCGCCTAAGCAAAAACAGCAGCAACCCAAACCACATCGACAGCCCAGCGGGCAAGCGTCTCAACTTGAGAAGCAGGCTTTCCTCGGCGTGGCGTCATCACCGCTGGATCCGAGTCTGCAATCGCAGCTTGGACTCGAGAGCGGCTTCGGTTTGCTCGTCAGGCACATTCAGGAGGGCTCACCAGCTGAGGAAGTGCTTCAAGCGCACGATGTTCTGATCAAGCTCGATGACCAGAAGCTGATCAATCAGGACCAGCTCGCTGTGCTCGTGCGAGCCGCGGGCAAGGATGCGCAAATCAAACTGACGGTTTTTCGAGGCGGAAAAGAAGAGACGGTCGAGGTGACCCTGACCGAGCGCGAAGTTCCGGTCCATGGCTTTTTCGGCAACGCAGAGCGGTCTTCGAATCCCGGAGCTGGGATCTCGTTCCACATTCCGATGCCGACTGATCAGGGACCTGGCCAGCCCTTTGGCTTCGACCCGCAGCAAGTCGAGCGCGAAATGCGCCAGATGCGCCAAGACATCGAGCGCAGAATTCGCGATCAGCACCAGGGGCAGAATCAGAATCGCGGTCCACGTCCGCCGGAGTTCCCGGGCGGGGTGGATGTCAGGATCGAAACGCACTCGAGCTCGAATGGGGAAAAGGATCAGGATTCGAATTCGGCCACATCCAGCAGCACGATGCGCAAAGCGACTTGGGTCGAGAATGACGTCGTGATGTCGCTGAGCGACGATGGGAAGTCCAAAACGCTAACGATCGACAAGGGTGGTAAGCGGGTTTTCGATGGCAAAATCGACACGGACGCTCAGCTCGAAAAGATCCCCGAAGAAGTCCGCGAAAACGTCGAACGGCTCTTGAAGCGGCTTAAAGTCGGCCCCAAACCAGCAGCAGCTGCTGGCGGCGGAGCTGGCGGAATTTTCTAGGCGATCCGCACATTTTTCTTTTTCAACTCAGTCAGAAAACGTCGTCCGGGAAAATTTCCGGGCGGCGTTTTTGTTTGCGGGTTCGTCTCTGCTGGCGGATTTGAGTCGAGATGAGTTCGACCTCAACTCCTGAGCTGAATCCCGGAAACCCGGAAACGGTCGCGGTGAAGGCAATCGGCGTTCCCATTCCCAAAGACGTTCGCGAGCGATTGAACGAGTACAACGACGTCATGGGCGTCGCGGTGGAAAAGGCGATCGATGAAAATCGGCACCTTGGGATTGGACTTGAAAGCCAACCGAAAGATCCGGCCAAGGTCGAGGCGGACGTTCCGGCGACTCCGCAAAAATAATTCGAATTCCGGCCAACAAAAAGCGCGAACCGGTCATCCGATTCGCGCTCTCCAGAAAGTTTGTTGATCAGGCTGCCTACTTCTCAAGAGCGGCCTTCACCAAAGCGATGAACGCCTCCTTCGCTTCGTCAGCCGCTTCTGCGGGTGCGGTCATTTTGATGAAGACGGCCGTGGTTTCGCCCTCGAGGATCGCTCCGAGCATCTTGTAACCGTCCTTCGGCGTCTTGTTTCCGCCAAAGGGAGGGCCATCGAGATAGACTCCACTCAGTTCGACGATCGTCGCGTTGTCGGCGAGCTTTTCGATTTTCTCGTCGGTCGGGCCGCCTTGGAATTGCCCTTTCCAGCGAGTGATGTTGGCTTCAACGCCGCTTTTGCCGAATTCGAAAAAGACAGCCACCGGACTTTCGTCGCCGCTTCCGTCAAATTTGAGTTCAGCTTTGCGCATGCTGCTGGTCGGGGCCTGTGCAGTCCATTTTTCGCCGGGTTTGAAGACGAAGCCGCCTACCGAGAAAGGCTCGGCGCTGGCGGTCGAAAGGCCGAGGCCGGCCAGGATCGTGATAATCAGGGAGAATCGGAGTTTGCTCATAATGTGGGCCACTTAGACGCGGGAATGCGCGATTTCCACAAAATTCGATTCTGCGGCTGCTGGCGGGGACTGTGTCTGTACTCAAAGCTCGAAATTTTGGCTTGCCTGAACTTGTGCGAATTCGGTAGGATCGATTCGTTATGCCTGACTACGTTAATCATGAACTCAATGTGCGGTTTAAGCATGCGACTCCGCCAAACGCGCCGATCGACAGTATCGAGAAACTGGGAGAGCTAATCCAGAACGAGAACAAGCCGGAAGGAGGCCGGAAGGTGAAGCTCTATGGAGGCAAACATAGCTTCAACCACATCCTGAAGAACGGTGAGAACGACTACCTCATCGATTCTAAGCAGATTGATGGCATGCAGGGGATCAAACCGGATGCGACCAATCTGACGGTCGAGATCGGAGGCGCTGTCACTCTCGGCGAAGCGATCCACAAGCTCAGTCAGCACAATCTGCACCTTCCGATCATGGGCGGATGGTACTCTCAGACGGTCGCTGGTTTGATCGCGACCTCGACGCACGGAAGTAGCATTTCTGACGGCTCTTTTTCGGACTACGTCGAGGCCGTCAAAGTCATCGGAGCGGACGGTAAAGAAACGAATTGGATCTCTGGCAACAGCGATGAGATGAAGGCTTGGAGATGCAATTTGGGGCAACTGGGAATCGTCACTCGAATCCGGTTCAAGGTAAAGAAGGGCTTCTGGCTGAGAGTCAAGACAAGCGAAGCGATGGGGGATACGGAGGCTTTTCGGGAAATTCACGAGATCCACAGCAAATCAGTTTCGAACACAAGCCAGCCGCTTATCAACATGATGTGGATTCCGTATTGGGACCAGTGTTTCATTCGCACGCTCCATCCCACCGGAAAAAGAGAGCGAAACAAAATTGCGCGGAAGCTGGAGCGCAAAGCGTTCGACAAGAAGACCAAGGAGTTGGTCATGATGCACACCCGAGCCATTCAGGCTTACGACTTTGGTGTGGGCTGGTCAAAAGGCACGTTAGACGCCGCGGGACGATTTCTGTATCAGTACATACTTCGTGGGCGTTTTTTGAAGGACGACGGCGCGATCGCTGAGTCGTTTCGTATCTTTCTATACGGGCAGTACCGCGAAGCGAAGGCTTGCCAGCAGCTGCGGATGGTGAACAACGTCGAGTACGCTGTAGATGGGCTGAAATTGTTCGATATTTTCAAAAGGATGAAGAGGGCGCTGCTGGATCAGAAAAGATCAGGCAATGTCTTGAATTACCCACGAGTTCACATCCGATTTACGAATGAGAAGAACCTTACTTTGATTGGTTTGAATCAAGGGCGACGTACGGCGTACATCGGTACTTATTTTGGCGGCGTAGTCGATGCCGATGGGAAAGGAGGGAACGCCGCCATCGCCGAAGACTTCGAACAAATCATCAGTGAAGCGGGCGGGCGGCCGCACTGGGGCAAATACCGTTATTCTGATGACGATAAATTTCTAGAGGAGTACCCGCACTGGGACACCTTTCAGAGATTGCGGGACGAGATGGATCCGAACAACGTCTTCTCCGACGGAGGGGCGAACATGTTTCACAAGCTCGATCCCTTCGTTGATCACGACAAGATTGCTGAAATCGTGGCCGCCAGGACTGACCCGCGAAAGATCGATCCAGATTGGTTTCCGATTCCACTCTATCTCCTTGGAAATTCGGAGTCCGACGATTTGCCCTACGGTCCTCACAAGACTCAGTCGGCGGGAGATGCGATCAAAGCGTTAAAGAAATCCCAGGAAGAATTAGATAAGGAAATGAAAGCCGCTGAGAAGGAGCGAGCAAAGCGAGAGGAGCGGCGCAAAAAGAAAGAAGAAAAGGCGGCCGCGGAAAAGAAAAAGAAGCAGGAAAGGGCAAAGAAAAAGGAAGCGAGAAAGAAGAAAAAGGCGGCAAAGAAAAAGCCGTGAATTCCAGGGTTCTTTGATCCGACTACCTGCAAGATAGCGTTTTGGCCCGCCGTGTTTCGGGCGCATGAAATTTCGTATTCTCGCTCCCCTTTTTCTCTTCGCCATCGTCAGCAGCTGCTGGGCTGACTGGAACCAGTGGCGCGGGCCGAATCGCGACGGAAAAGCGCTGAACGCGGAGCTT
Organism: Verrucomicrobiales bacterium; assembly: GCA_047620505.1. Classification (GTDB taxonomy): domain Bacteria; phylum Verrucomicrobiota; class Verrucomicrobiia; order Verrucomicrobiales; family DEV007; genus JBLHKS01. The sequence continues at coordinate 27,671 of JBLHKS010000078.1, forward strand.
CCGGATTCCTGGCCGGAGGGATTCACGCCGGCGAAATTGTGGGAAAGCGAGGAGATTCCGTCTGACCACTACGGCGGTCACGGGAGCGTTTCGATTGCTGATGGCAAAGTCTTCGGGGCGATCGTCTGGCATCGTGATGAGCCGACCACGACGCGGATTTTGACTCGGCGCGAGATGGGAAATCTGGGTCATCGCACCAACGACTTCAACGAGGAGCTGATGGCGAAATTCGAGGAGGCTCGAATGAATTTGAATCCGCGTTTGCGCGGAAAAATGCTCGATGATTGGGGGAAAACCTGGGCGCAGGAGAATCTCGACGAAGAGCAGCTGTTGCGCTACGAAAGCTGGGTTGTCAGCCGCTTCAAGCAGGGGAAATCCGCGATTCCGTGGAGCGATCTGGAAATGATTCAGGCGATCGTCGACAACGAATTCGAATCTGCGGACGCTTTCCAGAAATGGGTCGACGAGCAGAAATGGGCTGATCCGGAGTCGGCAGGCAAGCTGATGGAAGCGATGCCGAACACGAAAATGATGGCTAACGATGTTGTGATTTGCGTGAGCCTCGAAACCGGCGAAACGCTTTGGAAATTCGAGGTTCCCGGCGCGCCGACTGGGCGGAGTTCGTCCAGCACGCCCGCGGTTGCGGACGGAATCGTCTACGGGATGCTGAGCGGAAATCTTTACGCCGTCAGTGCCGAGAACGGCGAACAAATCTGGCGGCACGAACCGGAAAAGACGCGGTCGATCGCTTCATCGCCGATGGTCGCGAACGGTAAAGTTTTTGTGCAGACGGAAAAGCTCTTGGCTTTCGATGGTAAAACCGGCGAGCTGCTTTGGGAATCGGACGCGGTCCGCAACACGACCTCTTCGCCGACGATCTGGCGCGGATTCGTGATCTGCAACGACAACAAGGATCTCGTCGGTCTCGACATTGATTCCGGCGAGGAAAAATGGCGCAAACCAGCGGGCGGCCAAGGCACGCCGTCGATCGTCGGCGATCACCTCGTCGTCGTCAGCAACAATTTCGGGCTGCGCGCGTTTCGGCTTTCGATCGAAGGAGCGCAGGAAGCCTGGACGAAGGAATTTACGACCCGCCGTTACAACGAAACGCCGATCATTCACGACGGCCACGTTTACCATCTCGGCGGCTCGATGCACGCTTGCGTCGACCTCGAAACTGGCGAAACAAAGTGGGAAGTCGAAC
>JBLHKS010000079.1:0-28769 GCA_047620505.1 Verrucomicrobiales bacterium
TCTAACCTTGGCGGCCGGGTTCGCGTTCGTGTATCCACTGTCAATCGCGTGGTTAAAGGCCAGGATCAGGATCCGCCGGTAACTGTTGATTGAACTTGGGGCCACCTTGAGACCGTGTAGCCAATTGGCAACCTCGTCCCGCCCAATGCCCGCCACCACACGCTTGCCAAATGTAGTGCGAAACCGTTCCAGCTTATATCTGAGGTCGTTACGGTGTTTCTCCGATGCGCCGGACTGCCGGCGCGATTCGAGAATTTCCTGCATGAGTCGATCGACCGTGGCCGATTTCTGCATTCTCTCGAAGTGATCGATTGCAAACTCGACGGCGATCCTCAGATCGACGCCAGCAGCCTTGAGTCTCTCACGCGTGTCAGCAACCGCTGAGCGCTCCGATGCACTGAGGCTCGCACCTGTGCCGAAGCTGATCGTCTCAGATTCGCGTTCGGCTGCCCACTTCTCGGCGTCCTTCTTCGTCCGGAAGTATTTCTGACGCCTGGCGCCTTCCTCGATGTATGTCGCACGCCAGTTGTAGCGGGAATGGCTCCCCTTTTTCAACGCTCGGACATTCACCCGATGGCCGAGACGCGCGCCGACATCGGACGCCTTTTTATGGTGCGACATCTGGCACAGAACCCCATAAGGAGCTGGGCGTCCAGATAAACCCGTTACTTATTCATTATCTCAAGGTGGCGGATCCTGCTGTGATGTCGCGTAACTCGTTGATAATGATGGAGCCAACTGTCGGGCTCGAACCGACGACCTGCTGATTACAAATCAGCTGCTCTACCAACTGAGCTAAGTTGGCCTTGCTCTCAAACGGTAGGCACGGATTTTAAATCATTTCCGCATTTTCGCAATCGGAGATTTCCGTTTTTGGCGAGGGGGCGATTTCACGAGTTCTTCATCTTTGATTCATCCCTGAATCACAATGTATCGGCAGGATCAAAACCATGAATGCTATTCGCTTTGGTCTTTTCGCCTCGCTCTTTGCCCTCGGGAACAGTTTGGCTCAGGTGGAAGAAGGTCCAACTCTCAGTTTGGAGGGCGCTCGGGTCACTCTGCCTTACTCGGAAGTTCTGCAACTCTTGGAGGCGGCGCGGTCGAAAGAAACAGAGCCTGCTGAATCTCCGCTCCCTGTCTCGGCGTTGGTGAGGTCACTGGTGATGAATCTGGAGGTGCTGGAGGATTCGATCAGGGTTCAGGCGGAGATCGCTGTCGAGGCGTTCGGTGAGGATTGGCAGGTGATCGATCTGCTCGGAATCGATGCAAGCTTGGTGAAGGTCGAGCCTGCGGAGGCGCGGGTGATTCGGCGGGAAGGCGTGTTTGCTCTGCTGCAGAATGGACCTGGGGAATCGACCTTGAAGCTGACTTTCGAGTCACCGCGGCGGCGAGTTGCCCGCGAGCAGCTGCTGACGCTGGATCCTTTGGAGGCGACGGTTCGGAGGATGCAGATTTCCGGAATTCCGCCGAATCGAGCGGTTGAGTTAAACGGCGTTGCGCAGGCTGGCGGCGAAAGTGTCTCGATGACACTTTCGGCTGATTCGGGCGATGTTGAGATCGCGTTGATGGCGGCGCAAATGCAGGCTGAAGCTGCGGCGCCGAGTTCTTGGAATTTGAGCGCGCAGATCGTGGTTCGTTATGAGGATGGCTCGCTGGTTTACGATGGCCGACTGTTTGCTCGGGACGAGACGGGCGATGGGACTTCGCTGCGTTTGCGCCTGCCGAATCATGCTCGCGAGATTCTGGTTTCCGGCGATGGTTTGGCGGCGACGCGGGCGGGGCAGGGGATTCAGCAGTTGAGTTGGGCGGATGCGGGTGTCGTCGATCGTCGAGTGGAATTTTCGTTCCGAACGCCAATTTCTCCGCTGGCTGAGAATTGGACTTTGGCGGTGCCGCGCCCGGAAATGGATTCGAGTGAGGTGGAGGCGCTTTTTGTGATTCCGTCAGGCGAAGGGTTGGAGATTTCGGGAGAGGGCGTGGTCGCGGCGGCGGACAGCCAGCGGATTTCCGATTGGTTTCATGAGCGGCTGAAGGGGGCTGATTTCGTGAGCGTGCAAACCCCGAATGACGTGGATGTACAGCCACGATGGCTGCCTCGGCGGGCGACGGCTCAGGCTACGATTTCGCAGGCGACGTTTGAGACTCAGCTTGAGAAAAATGGGCAGACTCTGAATCAGGCAAGCTATTATATTGAGCATGAGAATTTGCTGGTCTGGCAGTTGCAGTTGCCGGAGGATTGCGAGATTCTCAGATGCAGCGTTAACGGTCGTCAGGTCGCGCCGACGGAGCGGGACGAGACGACGATCGAGTTTCATCTCACTCCGAGCGGCGAGGACGAGGAGGCTTCGACGGAGGTGCGAGTGGACTACGCGCATCGGGCTGATCCGCTGGACGAGATTGAGGGCGATGTGCGCCTGACATTGCCAAAAACGCCGCTGTTCGTTCACGAAGCGGCGTGGTCGTTGAGAATCCCGGATGCTTACGTTGTTACGGCTGTTGATGGGAATCTCGAAGTCGCTTCGAGCAGTGCTGAGCATTCCGGAAACGCGAACACGCTTTCTCTCGTTAAGCGCCTCCTCCAGGCTGAGGCACCGGAGATCGATCTTTTCTACAGCCGTCCAACCGCAACCGACTAACAAAATACGAATATGAAGTTGAATCACTTGCTCGCCGTTGGCGGGATTTTCATTGGAACAGCGCTGGCCTGGGCGATTCTCAGCAGCGCGATCGGATCACGGACCGAACTGAGCGACGAATCGCTTTGTCTGAACGTTGAGGGTAACTGGGGGCCGCCGATGATGCAGAAACATCCGCGAATCTATTATGCTTCGCCGACGAATCGGGAGTCGGTCCGCGAGATTCAGCCAGCGAGCAGCGCTATCGATGTTCAATTCGATTACGAGCCTAAAAAGAAGGGACTGATTCGCTACCGAACTTACGAAGTGGAGTTTGACGCGACTTACGAGGTTGCGAACCCGACGCCGATTCGGCAAACGATCTTCCTGGAGTTTTCGCTGCCGGTTGAAGGCACTTCGTATCAAAATTTTCAGCTAAGTATCGATGGACAAGATTCAACTGGGCGTGCGCCGAATAATGGGACGATCACGGAAGCGGTTATGCTTGAACCGGGCGCGTCGGTGCCAGTTCGAATTGCCTACCAGTCGCGTGGGCTCGATTCCTGGCGCTACCAGCTTCCTGCTCACCGCCGGGTGCGCGATTTCGAGCTGAACATGACGACGAACTTCGCTGAAATCGACTTTCCGCATGGAACCGGCTCGCCGGATGATCGCCAGCAGCTGCCGGGTGGCGGTTGGACGCTGAACTGGGTTTTTCCAGACGTTATCGCGCCGAACAGCATTGGCATGTCGATGCCCAACGTGTTGAACCCCGGACCGACTGTGCAGCGGATCACATTCTTCGCGCCGGTGTCGCTGCTGTTTTTTTTCGCAGTGTTAGTGATCGTTGGGATGGCGCGCGGCGAAAATCTGCATCCGATGAATTACTTTTTCATCGCCGCCGGCTACTTCGCGTTTCAACTGCTCTTGGCTTACCTTGTCGATGTCATTCCGCTCTTTCCGTCATTCCTCGTGTCCTGTGCCGTGTCCCTGCTCTTGGTCTGCGGTTACATCCGGGCGGTGACGGGCTGGCGGGGAGCAGCGATCGCGGCGGCGGCTCAATTCGCCTACATGGTGTTGTTCAGCTATAGCTTTTTCTTTGATGGGCTGTCCGGCCTCACAATCACGATCGGCGCGATCGCGACTCTGGCTCTGTTGATGTGGCTGACTGCGAAATTGGATTGGCGTGAGTTGTTCGCGAGTGCAAAAGCGCGTCGCCCGACTCCGCCGCGAATTCCGGCTCCTGAAGCCGGCCCGCGCCCGGTCTGATTCGCTGTTTGTTCTCCGCAATAACCGGACCGAAATCGCCGTGTTTCAGACGTGTTTCGAAAAACCCTACAGATTCGCGCTCTGGCGCTCCTGTTTCTTGGTGCTGGTTTGATGACCGGTGCTGCGGAGGAACCTGCGCCGGATTTCATGCATGATGTGATGCCGATTCTCAGTCGATACGGCTGCAACAGCTCGGCTTGTCATGGGAAAGCGGAAGGCCAGAATGGCTTCAAGCTTTCGGTTTTCGGCAACGATCCGGCCACGGATTTTGCCGCGCTGACGCAGCATGCTCGCGGTCGCCGAGTGATGCTGACCGCACCGGAAGAGAGCCTTCTTCTGAGCAAATCGACTGGCGAAACTCCGCACGCAGGCGGGATTCGGATGACTCCGGATTCTCCGCCGTACCAGCAGTTGCTGAGTTGGATTGAGGCCGGTGCGCAGCTTAACTCGGGCGAATCTCGCGACGTTGCGGCCTTGCGGCTGGAGCCATCTCGCGAGGTGATGAAATTCAGCGCGAATCAGCAGTTGCGGGCGATCGCGACGCTCAAAAATGGCGAGGAAATGGACGTCACCTGGCTCGCCGAGTTTCATCCCAACGACTCGGGCATGGCGGACGTTGACGAAGATGGGATGGTCACGACTGGCGATGTCGTTGGGCAGTCCGCGGTCATGGCGAGATTCTCGGGGCAGGTCGCGGTGTTTCAGGCGCTGATTCCGCGTCCGCATGACGCTGCCGACACCGAATTTCCGAATCTTCCGAAGCACAATTTTATCGATGAGCTGGTCGACGCGAATCTCCGTCGCCTGAATCTGCATCCATCCGGCTTAGTCGACGACGAAACGTATTTGAGGCGAGTTTACCTCGATTTGATCGGTCGGCTGCCGACTTCTGACGAAGTGCGCGATTATCTGAAGAACGCCAGCCCTGACAAACGCGCTAAGCTGGCTGATACGCTGTTGGAGCGGCCTGAATACGCGGATCTGGCGGCGATGCGCTGGGCTGACGTGCTGCGGGTGGAACGCGGGGCGCTGGGGCATCGCGACGCGTTTGCTTATTATTCATGGATTCACGAAGCGATGGTTGAGAACCGCCCGTTGGATGAATTCGTCCAGCAGCTGCTGACGGCTTCGGGGCCGCTTTCCGATGCGCCGGCCGGGCATTTTTTCCGAATCTCGAGCAAATCCGGCGAGACGTCCGCTGCGGCGGCGCAAGCATTTCTGGGGGTCCGAATCACCTGCGCCGAGTGCCACCAGCATCCCTACGATCAATGGACGCAGCAGGATTATCACGGGTTGCGCGCTTACTTTGAGCCGGTAAAGCCAAAGCCGATCAGCGCGACGCAATTCGCGTTGCACATCAAAAGTAAGCCGACGGTCAAGCATCCGCGAACCAGCAATCCGGTTCATGCCTATCCGTTGGGCGAAGTGATGCCTGAAGAAGGTGCCGAGGGCGATGTTCGCGATGAACTCGCAAGCTGGCTGACCGCTCCGGAAAACCCCTGGTTTGCGAAAAATCTCGCGAATCGGATCTGGGCGCAATTCGTGGGTCGCGGTCTGATCGATCCGGTCGACGATCTCCGCGCGACGAACCCAGCGAGCAATCCGGAGCTTCTCGAGGCCCTGACGAAACACCTGGTTGACAACGATTTTGACGCCAAGGCGCTGATCCGATTGATCGTCGCTTCGCGAACCTACCAGTTATCCTCGACGCCAAATGCGGCAAACGAGCTTGATGAGAAAAACTTCTCTCGCACTCTGTTTCGTCGGTTGCCAGCGGAGGTGCTTCTCGATGCTGTCTGCGATATTTCAGGCGTGCCCGAAAAATTCAATCTCATGCCGGCTGGTTACCGCGCAGTCCAGGTTTGGGATAGCCAGACGCGGCATTATTTTCTGAAGCTTTTTGGCCGCCCGAGCCGCGTGACGGCTTGCGAATGCGAGCGCGTGACGGGGGCGACGATGTCTCAGGCGCTGCATTTGATGAACGCCCCGGAGCTTCAGGCAAAGCTGTCGCACGAAGGCGGGCGAGTGGCTCGACTTGTTGGGGAGATCGGCGCTAACGACGCGTTGGTCGAAGAATTCTACCTCGCCTGCTACAGTCGATTCCCAACTGATGCTGAGCTCGCGAATGCGGTCGACTACCTCGATGGTCAGCCTGATCGCCGAACTGCTGTGGAGGATCTCGTCTGGTCGTTGCTGAATTCCGTCGAGTTTGTTTTCAACCACTGAACGGAAAATCACGCGGCGGTGAAAACGCTTCACTTTCGCCAGGAAAACCGGTAGTCTGGGGGTCAATTTTTTGTCATGTCCCAAACGCAACGCGAAAAAGCATGGAGGCAGGTGATCGGATCCACCCGCAGAAAGGTCAATACCGGCTGGTGGCTGGAAACGCTCGGGCCGCTCTGTATCGGGTTCAGCATTCTCGGAGCAAGCACCCTTCTTTATCTGCGAACGCGAGTCTGGTTTGAGGAGCAGCTGCTGCCGGCGATTTTGATCGCAGCCGGTGCCTTGGCGCTTCTGCCGATCCTGGCTCTGGTGTTTGCTTTTCGCCGATTCATCAGTCATCGGCAGGCTGCAGTTCAGCTGGAAACGGAGATGCGAATGAACAACGCGCTTAGCGCCGCCGAAGCTGAAATCGGGCAATGGCCGGAGCCGCCGATGAAGCCGCGGATTCGCGATGGCTACGACTGGAACTGGGCGCGGCTAACGGCACCGCCCGTGATCGCCGTTTTGATCGTGGCGGCCTCATTTCTTGTGCCGATGAGCCCGGCAAAAAGTCCAGGGACGGGACCGAACGCGCCGATCGCCTGGGAAGAGATGGAGGACTGGCTCAAGGCGCTTGAGGAAGAGCGGGTGGTCGACGATGAGGCCGCTCGCGAGTTGCTGAAGCAAGTTGAGCAGCTTCGGAATCAGCCGATCGAGGATTGGTTCGGGCACAGCAGCCTGGAGGCGACGGACACGCTGCGACGGAGTTTGGAGCGCTCGGTTGGAGGGTTGAACCGGGATCTGGCGAAGGCGGACCGGAGTTTGAATGCGATTTCGCGATATTCCGAGCAGCTGAGCGAGGCTGGGCGCGAGCAGCTGGCTCAGGAATACGGCGAGGCGATTCAGGGGCTCGCGGCGAATCGATTGCCGTTGAATCAGGATTTGCTGAATCAGCTTGAGGGCTTGAATCCGCAGAAACTCGACCAGATGACGGCGGAGGAACGCGATCAGCTGATGCAGAAGCTCCAGCAAAACATGGAGGCGTTGCGGAAGGCGCTCGGAGAGAATGGAAAGAACGGAATGCCGGGGATGGGCGAGAACGGACAGGGTTTTGGTCAGCGTGATGGTGAGAACATGGACGAGCTCATGAAGTTGCTGCTCGGCGAAGGCGGAGATGCGATGGGGCGGCCTGGCCAGGGCGGAATTAGTCGAGGGCGCGGCGATGCGCCGATGTTTCACAAGGACGAAGAATCGGATCTAGGGACGAACAATCCAGAGGGCGTCACGAATGAGGATCTTCGAAACGCAGCTCCCGGCGATGTGCTCGGTGTTGGCGAAGCGGAGCAGAACATCGATGACTCGAAGCCGGCGGAGACTCAAGACGCCGGTGCGGTTGGCTCGATGGGTGTTGGCGGCGAGCGAATCTGGCAGGAAAATCTCCTTCCAAGCGAGCGCGAGGCGTTGCGGAAATTCTTCAAGTAGCGCGCGGCGTCCGCGAAAAACCGCTTTCTTCACGCAGCGTTTCCCGCCATGATGTCCGTCATGAGCGACGCGACGAGAACCGGCCCCTACCGCATCTTCATTTCTCGCGTCTCCCGTGAGTTCGACGCCCTTTCCATCGCCCTCGCCTCGGATCTGCGCAAAAAGGGCCTCGCCGGCAAAATCCAGATCGACTTCCGCCAGGAAGCGGACACCGAGACCACCCTCGACCTTCTCGAAAAGCACGTCCGCGAAAGCGACGCCGTCATCGCGCTGGTCGGCGAGCAATCCGGCTCCTTCCCGTCCGAATCAGCAGCTGCTAAGTGGCGGAGCCTCATCCCGGATGGCGCCGACCCGACCCCGAGCTACTCCCAGTGGGAAATCCACTTCGCCCGCGCCTACCGCAAGCGCCTCTCCTTTTACTTCAGCTCCGGCTACGCTCCCGAAAAATCTCCCGCCCCCAAAAACGTCCCCGCTTCTCAAGAAGCCTGGCGCCACTGGCTCACCCAGGACCTCGCCATCAACCGCGACTCCTTTTCGACCGAGAACCACCTCTGCCGACTCGTCCTCGGCGAATCCTGGCCCGAATTCCCCCGCATCCAGCCGCGCAACCTTCCCTTCGATCCCCTTGGCGATCTCTTCATTGGGCGAGACAACTTCGTCGCCTACCTCCGCGACGAGTTCAAAGACGCCCTCGCCAATTCCCAGCGCCCGCCGCGACACATCATCTGGGGACTTGGCGGCGTTGGCAAAACCCGTCTGGCGATCGAATACGCCTGGAAACACGCCGAAGACTACTCCGCTCTCCTCTTCCTCTCCGGTCGCGACGCGACGCAGCTGGAGCAGAACATCGCCAACCTCACTGGCGTCCTCGGGCTCGCCGAAACCGCTGGCAAGACCACGCCGGAGAACTTCCGCGCCGCTCTCGAGTGGCTCCGCGCCAATCCCGGTTGGCTCATGATTATCGACAACGTCGACGACACCGCAGCCGTCGATCACGTCCAGCAGCTGCTGCCGGAGTTCGGCGAAGGCCACGTCATCGTCACCGCTCGGCTCGGCGCGTGGAAACCCGGCGTCAAACCGCTCGAACTCAGCGTTCTCTCGGCCAAAGCCGCGTCGCAGTATCTCCTCGCCGCGACTGACGGAGCCCGGATGTCCACATCCGGCACCACGGACGAGGACGTCCATGCTCCGGCCCTCGCCGCCGATCTCGCTCACCTAGCCCTCGCCCTCGAAACCGCCGCCGCCTACATCCGCCAACGTCACCTCAGCTTCGAGGACTACCGCGCCCTCCTCGCCGAACAACCGCTCACCGCGCTCGATTTCCTCGACCCCAACGCCACGCATTACGAAAAATCCGTCGCCCGCACCTGGCTCATCTCCTTCGACCGCCTCACCGAGCCCGCCCGGCAGCTGCTGGCCGAGCTCGCCTGGTTCGCGCCCGATCCGATCCCGCGTTTCCTGCTCGATCACGATCCCGACACCGGCGAGGAATGCGATCCCGGCCCCGCGCTCGATCAACTGCGTGAACTGGAGCAATGGGCCTTCATCCACTGGGATCCCGGGTATGGCGCCTTTCATCTCCACCGTCTCGTCCAGCAGGTGAGCCGGGAAGCGGCAAACCTTTTCGCAGCGCCTCAGCCCTGTCATCCCGAGCCTGCCGAGCGACCTCGCGGAGCGGCTGACGATCCCGGCACTGTCCGAACCTCACCTTCGTCATCTCACGCTTTCCCGGTCGCGGATGCGCCTGGCGCGCAAGAGGCTCAAAGTCATGCGGGAGGTCCCTCGGCTTCGCTCGGGATGACAGAGCACGGGGAGCCAGGGAAACTTTCTTCCTCTCATCCCACGCCTCCCGAAGCCGCCGAATCGCCCGAAACCTCTCCCTATCCCTCCTCCCTCCTCGCCGCCCTCCGCTGGCTCAACGCCGCCATGCCGCAGGCACCGGAGGACGTCCGCACCTGGCCCGTGGTCGAGCCCCTCGCCCCGCACGCCCTCTCCGCGGTGAGCGCGATGGAAGCGAATGTAGCGGAATTCGCCAGAATTTCGACGGACGATCCCGAGGCGGCGTCGAACCCCCGGAATTCTGGCGAATTCCGCTACGAAAGAGACTCCGGCGCCGCGCTGACCCGTTTGCTTGCATGCTTGGGCGTTTTCCGCTACACTCGAGCCCAATACGCCGCCGCCGAGTCGCTCTACCGCCGCACTCTCGCGATCACCGAAGCCTCCTTCGGGCCCGATCATCCCAAGGTCGCCACTGATCTCAACAACCTCGCTTTGCTGCTGAAGGACACTAACCGTCTGTCCGAAGCTAAAGAGCCGATGCGGCGCGCGCTGGAGATTTTCACGGCCAGTCTCGGGCCGGATCATCCGAATACGCTGACCGTGGCTGGAAACCTTCAGCGGCTGCTGGATGAGATGTGAAATCCGAAGCCCGAAATCTGAAATCCGAAGAGGGGTCCGCCTGATTCCAAGAGTTCACCGGCCATTTTTAAGGAGTCGATACGAATCTTCTGGAGATCTTCAGATGAAATCAGAAACGCTTTAAGCGTGCAGAATAAGACTTCTGAAATCTTTAGTTGAGCTCTTAATCTTCGTAGAAAAGTTTTCGGGCTCCTTAAAAGCACTTTTGTCATTATCAGATACACTTTTGAGATAATGAGAAAGATTTAAGGCATTATCAGAAGGCCTTAGCGCATCCTTGAATTGCGTATTCCAAGAGTTTTGTTCATGGTCAAATTGGATTTCAGATCATGGTAATGATTGAGTCTACGAAATTACAAAATGTTTCATTAGGCGTGCATTCCAGCGATCAATTCTCCTACGAAGGAAGTAATTATCCCAGTCGAGGCGGTTTAGTCTGCATGATTCAGGATCAAGTAGCATGGGTTGGTTTTGCGAGCCGGAAGCGAAGCGAACGGGCTCGCGAAATAACCCGTGGTCGGGGAAAACGGCGCCGCTCACGGGTTATCGTTCGAGGTCACTGCGTGCCCTTGAACGATCAACCCATGTTACAAAATCTCCCGTTCATGAATAATGCGGCCATTTGGCGTATTTGGACTGCGGTGGCAAGCCTGCTTTGCGGGCGCTGACACCGCTTTCGAATCGCTCGAGTTGGATGCTGAAAGCCATCAACGCGACGGACGTAGAACCGGATCTCCGTATCCGGCGGGGTGCCAGGCCGCGTTTCATCTGGCCGGTCATTCGAAATCGCGGCTTCGGGCCGCGCTCGGATTCGGAGATCCGGTTCTACGGAGATCGCGGCGTTGTTCGGGAAATTCATCACGGCGTTGGGCGGTGCGGACGGTTTTGATACCGGGGCACCGGTGGAGATCAGCCTGGCGACGTTGGGAGGTTTGAAGCAGCAGCTGCTGGATTTGAATACGAATCTGAGTGATCGCGATGCGAAGCTGACGACGGCGCGTCAGAAGCGGAAGGTAGGGTATGAGGGGTTGCGTCAGAAGTTCCAGGCGGTGAAGAATTCTGTGAAGGGGCAATACGGGCTGAAAGGCGCTGAGTGGGAGTCGGTGAGAGGGATTCGGTGGTAGGGGCGTGCCTTCGGCGTTCTTGGTTTTTGGTTCCTGGTTCTTGGTTTTTCAGGGCGGGATGCGCTGTGGCGGCGCTATCGGAATCAATTGAAGTTGCTCCATTTTTCCACTTGCCAACGTAGGAGCCCCCCCTATGATCGGACCCGATTTTGGCGGCGTTAGCGTCCTTTATCTGGCGCAACTCGTATCCTCAAAAGGGATCGCGAAATCAGGCAATCACACTCACGAAAAATATTTAGATAATCGCTTGTGAAAAATTTCACAAGCAGCTATACCTCGCCAACTCATGGGCAATTTCTTCCCACGCTGGACTAACATTCTTCCGATAAAACTGGTGATCGCCGCCATGTTTGTGGGCGCGGGTGCGGTCTTGGCGGTGTCCTACTACTGGACGCCGAAGCAGGGTCGCCAGGGTTACATGCCGGAGCAGCCGATCCCATTCGATCACAGTCTGCACGCAGGTCAGCTCGGTATGGATTGTCGCTACTGCCATACTTACGTTGAGCAGTCGACTCACTCAAATATTCCAACGGCGCAGACCTGCATGAATTGCCATCAGAGCGTCAAAACCGAGAGCGAAAAGCTCGCGCCGCTCAGAGAAGCTGTCGAAACGGGAGAGCCGATCAAGTGGGTCGAGGTTCATCACGTTCCGGACTACGCCTATTTTAATCATCAGGTTCACGTGAACCGAGGGGTCAGCTGCCACAGCTGTCATGGCAAGGTGAATGAAATGCCGGTCGTTTATCATCATGAGACGCAGAGCATGAGCTGGTGTCTCGATTGTCATCGCGCACCGGAAAACAAGCTGCGACCGCTCAATGAGGTCACGAATCTTGATTGGGTTCCGGGCGACACGGATCGTGAAGGGTTTTATGAAAGCCTCATCGGTCACGGCGGCATGACTTTGGAGGATTGGCACAATTTCGCCGAGGCAGAGGGCGCGAAAAAAGGTTTTACGCCCGAAGGGGCGCTTACCCAGAAAGAAATCGGAACCCTTCTCAAGGAAGCTTGGGGTGTTAACCCGCCCGAAAGCTGCGCCGCCTGTCACCGCTGATCGGTTCAGGAATTTTAACGCAGACAGGCAATATAAATCGGATTTTCTCGTTTCATGAAACGCAAGTGGCACCACCCAGAAGCTGAAGCAGTCGCAACGACTGGGGATCGCGTGTACTGGCGCAGCAACGACGAGCTGGAGGACACTCCGGAGTTTCGCGGTTGGCTCGAGCGCGAATTTCCGCGCGGCGCTGGCGAGGTTCTCGGTGAAGAGGCGGATGAGACTTCTCGTCGTGGCTTCATGAAATACATGGGCGCGTCCACGGCGCTCGCGGGTCTCGGGATGGCAGGTTGCCGTCGGCCTGAGCTTTATCTCGTTCCTTTTAATGAGCATGTTGAGTGGGCGATTCCGGGCAAAGCTCTTTATTATGCGACGGCGATGCCGCAGGCGAATGGCTGTGTGCCGCTCGTAGTGACGACTTTTGAGGGTCGGCCGACGAAGGTTGATGGCAATCGGCTGCATCCGGAATGCTCCGGCGGTTCGGATGCATTGACGCAGGCTTCGGTGTTGGATCTCTACGATCCGGATCGCTCGAAGAAGTATCTTCATAAAGGGAGTTCGGTTACGGCGGAGGCTCTGGAAGATGGGTTTCTGACGGGTTTCCGCGCAGGTGACGGCGAAAAGGCTGCGCTGCTTCTCGGTTCAAGCACTTCCCCGACGCGTGATCGTTTGGTTGCGAAGTTGCAGGAGAAATATCCGAAGCTTCAGATTTTTGAATACGAGGCGCTCCAATCTGTGGCGAAGCGCAAGGCGGAAGATCTGCTCTGGGGGTCGGGAATTTCTGCGGTCCCTCGCTTTGATCGCGCGGAAAAGATTTTGACGCTCGATTGCGATTTCCTTGGTGTCGATCAAGAGGGGGCTGACCCAGCTTCTCAGTGGAAGAAGGGGCGTGATCCAGAGGAGGATATGAGCCGTCTTTACACGGTTGAGCCTTCGTTCACGCTGACTGGCGGCGTTGCTGATCATCGGTTTCGCACGCCGGCAAGTCAGGTGCTGAAGGTCGCGGCGTTGCTCGGTGAGCGGATCGGCGAACTTACTGGAGATGCTGTTCTCAAATCAGCAGCTGCTCGGTTGGTCGCGAAGTTCGAGCCGGCGATTTTCAATCAAGAATGGATCGAAGAGGCCGCTGCGGATGTGGCGGCATCGAAGGGCAAGGGACTGATTGTTGTCGGGCCTCGTCAGCCGGTGGCGGTGCATCTTCTTGCCGGGCTGATGAACAAGGCCTTGGGTAACGTCGCTGCCGGTGGGCCGATCGAGTTATTCAATCACGGTCGTTCCGCGCAGCCAGGGATCGTTGAGTTGGCTGAAGCCATTAAGGCGGGCCAAGTCGGGACTCTGATTTCGCTCACGGCTGCGGATCCGATTTATGATGCGCCAGCCGATCTAAATTTCGCCGAATTGCTGGCACAGCTCGAATATTCCGTTCATTGGGGAACTCGAGTTAGTCAGACGGCTCGCGCCTGCGATTGGCATGTGCCTGGCGCTCATTATCTGGAGAGCTGGGGCGATGCGCGCTCGGCAACCGGAACGCTTTCGGTCATTCAGCCGATGATTCTCCCTCTCTATGGTGGGGTTTCAGAGCTCGATTTACTGGTTTCGCTTCTAGAGGCACCAGTCGCCGAGGCGGAAGCTTCGCCGGCCATGGTTGCGGTTCGCGAGACATTCGATGGGCTTGCGAGTGGCGATATTGATAAGGCGTGGAACCTGACGTTGCGCGACGGATTTCACGCAGTGCAATACGAAGGTGCTGGTGCTGTTGGCGGTGCGGATCTGGCTTCAGAACTGGGTTCCGCAGAGGTTCTGGATCACCCGCATCCCGATGCTTACGAGGTTAATCTTGTTCCGAGTGCTCAGCTCTGGGATGGTCGTTTCGTGAATAACAGCTGGTTGCAGGAAGTTCCTGACCCGATGACGAAGTTGACTTGGGACAACGCCGCTGTTGTCAGTATTGCGACCGCCGAGAAGCTCAAGGAAGCCGGCAAAATCGAGATCAATCGCGATGGCGAGCAAATCACGCTCAACGTTGATGGTCGCGAGTTGGTGGTTCCGATTTTCCGGATGCCTGGCCAGGCTGACTACACGATTCAGCTGGCTCTTGGCTATGGTCAGGAAGATGCCGGGCGCGTCGGTTCGGATACGGGCTTCAACGCTTATCCGCTTCGCAGTTCGGCTCAGCCTTACATTTTGACGGGAGCCAAGCTTGGTGAGGCGAAAGGTCATTACGAATTGGCTCCCACGGCGATTCATTGGAGCATGGATGGGCGCGCGATCGTGCGCGAAGGCACGAAAGAGCGTTACGACGATCCGAAGACCCGCGATTTTGCGAAGAAGGAGGGAATGGATGCGCACATCCCGCCGGACAATTCACTCTATAAGGGGCCGGACTATTTTAAGTCGAACGACGAACAGCCTACCGGGCCGCTCCAGGGTGGCTTTAAGGTTGATGAAAATCACCAGTGGGCGATGTCGATCGACCTGAACACCTGCATCGGCTGCAATGCCTGCACGATTGCTTGTCAGGCGGAGAACAACATTCCGGTTGTCGGTAAAGATCAGGTCATCAGCGGTCGGGAGATGCACTGGATCCGGATGGATCGCTATTTCTCCAGTTCTGCCGAATACGGAACGATCGGTGGTCAGCGCACGTTCATTCCGGAAGGCCGCGGTCGTCCGGTCATGAACGATGACGAGATCGAGATGATGATGCAGCCGGTGGCTTGCGTTCAGTGCGAGGCGGCTCCATGCGAAACTGTCTGCCCGGTCAACGCTACGGTTCACACCGATGACGGTCTCAACGCGATGACCTACAATCGCTGCATCGGCACGCGGTATTGCGCTAACAACTGCCCCTACAAGGCTCGGCGCTTCAATTACTTCGATTACAACAAGCGGAAGATCGAGGATTTCTATCTCGGGCCGCTCGCTGGAGCCGATGGCCTCGGGACTACGAGTCTTAAGCTTCAGAAGAATCCAAATGTGACCGTCCGGATGCGGGGTGTGATCGAGAAATGCACCTACTGTGTTCAGCGGATCGTTGACGCCAAGGCTGAGGCTAAGGCGGAGGCTCGCGACTCCCGCGACATTAAAGTTAAGCAAGGTCGGGTTACGACGGCTTGTCAGGACGCATGTCCGACCAGCGCCGTTACTTTCGGCAACTGGGCGGATCCCGAGGATCCGATCACAGAGATCAAAGGTAATCCAAGGGACGGTAGCAAGGACGACAATCCTCGAAACTACGACCTTCTGAAATATATTGGCACGCGGCCGCGCACCAGTTACCTCGCGAAGGTGCGCAATCCAAATCCGAAGATGCCCAGGTCCCGCCATGTTGGCAAAGCAACGGAGCACATGCATTAAGCGGGCAGCTGCTGACTAAACGAACGAATTTCGATGGCAAACGAGATCACAGCGAAAGACCAGGGCGTCGGGGAAATCCCGCGTGAGCCGCTCGTGCTCAATAACCGGAGCTACAAATGGATCACCAACAAGATTGTTGGGATCATCGAGCAGAAACAGCCTTGGATCTGGTGGGCACTGCTTGTCCCGACCGGATGTCTGGTTGGCGTGCTTCTTTTTACTCTTGCCTACTTGGTTTCGACCGGCGTTGGCATCTGGGGGAACAACCAGCCGGTTGCTTGGGGCTGGGCGATCACTAACTTCGTTTTCTGGATTGGTATCGGTCACGCAGGAACTCTGATTTCGGCAATTCTATTCCTGACGCGCCAGAAATGGCGAACTTCGGTTAACCGAGCGGCGGAGGCGATGACGCTTTTTGCGGTGGTCTGCGCCGGGATTTATCCCGGATTCCACGTGGGGCGTTTCTGGATGGTCTGGTTTTTGGCTCCCGTGCCGAACAGCAACGCAGTCTGGCAGAACTTCAAGAGCCCGCTCCTTTGGGACGTGTTCGCGGTCAGCACCTACTTTACGGTGTCTGTAATTTTCTGGTATATCGGCCTCATCCCGGACCTCGCAACGATTCGTGATCGATGCAAAAAAGGCGTCAAGAAGATGGCTTACGGGATCTTCGCTCTCGGCTGGCGCGGAGGGAACCGCCAGTGGAAGCATTACGAGATGGGCTATTTGCTTCTGGCTGCTCTTTCGACCCCGCTGGTCCTTTCTGTTCACTCGGTCGTCTCATTTGACTTCGCTACCTCGATTGTGCCCGGCTGGCATACGACGATTTTCCCGCCCTACTTTGTTGCGGGGGCGATTTTCGGTGGCTTCGCCATGGTACTGACCCTGATGATTCCGATTCGGAAGATCTACGGTCTTCAGGATCTGCTTACGCCGAAGCACATCGATAACATGACCAAGATCATCCTGCTGACAGGATCGATTGTTGGCTATGCCTATTTGATGGAGCTGTTTATCGCCTGGTATAGCGGTCATAAATATGAGCAAGCGGCCTTCCATATTCGCGCCGTCAGTGGTCCCTACGTTTATTACTATTACGCGATGATGTTCTGCAACGTGGTCGCTCCGCAGGTCTTCTGGATCCCTTGGTGCAGGCGCAATCTTTGGGTCGTTATGGCCGTCTGTATGTGCGTCAACGCAGGAATGTGGTATGAGCGATTTGTGATCATCGTGACCACGTTGGCTCGTGACTTTCTGCCGGGTCAGTGGGGAGTTTACGATGCGAGTCCTGTTGAAAAGTGGATGTTCCTTGGAACTCATGGGTTGTTCCTGTTCCTTTTCCTTCTCTTTATTAAGTTCTTTCCGATGATTGCTATGAGCGAGGTCAAAGGCGTTCTGCCGCAATCCCACGTTAAACACTAAACCCTGAACCGACTGACTAATTGTGAGCGACGCAGATAAAGTGAAACGAGCCTGGGGCTACGTGGCGGAATTCGATGACGCCACCGCTGTCTACCATGCGGCTGAGAAGATGCGGGACGAAGGATTCCAGCGATGGGATGTGCATTCGCCTTTCCCGATTCACGGGATGGACGGAGCGATGGGTCTTAAGCGGTCTTATTTGTCGAAGATCGTCTTCTGTGGCGGTCTGTTAGGGGCTTTGACTGCGCTTGGATTGCAGTTTGGAACTCAGGTCGGTCTCTACCCGACGATCGTTCAGGGGAAGCCGCAAAACTTGTTTACGATTCCTGCATTTGTTCCGGTTACGTTCGAGCTGACAATTCTGTTCTCAGCTTTCACGGTTCTATTTGGTTTGTTGGCGATTTTGAAATTGCCGCGTCTTCATCACCCGCTTCTGGGATCGAAGACGTTTACGAAATTTTCAGATGATGGTTTCATCATCTCGGTCGAGGCGCGCGATCGTAAATTCAGTCGCGAGGGCACCAGAACGTTTCTCGAATCTATTGGCGCGACAAATGTCGAGCTAGTTGAGGAAGAGCTGTAGATCGTCAATCCGAATTATAAAATGTTACGTTGGTTTCTATTAGTTCTGATCTTGGTGGCGATATTCGTTATCGGCTCCGCCGGATTTCACGGCGAGAAGTTCAAGGAACGTCCGTTTATGGTGTTCAATGACATGGATCATCAGTATAAACTGAAGGCCCAGCGTCACAGTGAATTCTTCGCAGATGGAAGTGTCGCACGCCAACGGGTGCCGGGAACGATCCCGATGGGATACGGAGTTCCGGACCAGGCAGTTTCGGAAGGCGGCAAGGCGATCGGACAATTCAGCTTCGGTGCCAATGACTATTATAGCACCGGAATGATCGGTGATTTCTTCGGTGTTGGTCTACCCGAGGAGATCGAGGCGACTGTGGATCTGCTTGAGCGCGGCCGCCAGCGATTCGATATTTACTGTTCGGTTTGCCACGGCCTTTCGGGCAATGGCAGGGGGATCTTCGGTCAGTATATGGCGGATGTTACCGCTTTTCTCAGTGATGAGCAGAAAGCCCAGCTGGAGACACTGCCGGACGCGAAGCGCGACGAGGCTCGGGCAGTAATGCTGGCTCATCAAGGGGCGCTGCCTGTCGGAGCGAATCTCTTAGACGACGAAGCCGCCGCAAGGAAGACCTTGGACGGTCAACTGGCCCCATTGGGCGAAGGGCAGGTATTCTGGACGATTACAAATGGCAAAGGAGCGATGGGCCCTTACGGCGCGAACATCCCGATAGGCGATCGATGGGCGATTGCGGCATATGTTCGCTCGTTGCGCGTGAGTCAGGATGCTGACTTGGCAGATCCTGATGTTAAGGCCGCTTTTGATGCCGCGGTGACGGCAGCTGAAGAGGCCGCCGATTCCAAAAATTCTGAACCCGAACCCCCGGCAGCTGCTGGCAGCGTCGACGACGCTTAAGACAGACTGATGAGTGCTCACAAGTCCGTGAAAGATCTGCCTGAAGGCGGTGAAATGTTTGATGGCAAGAAGGCTGCCATGCTCAAACTGGGTTTCCTGGTGGTTGGCGTGATTGGCTTAGGGATCACGCTTGCTGTGCTGTTTTTTGGCGGCGAAGACGAAGAGGGTATCCCGCTCAGTGGAGTTGCTGCTTATTCTTATCTGTTCGCGATCATCTTTTTCTTTACGATTGCAGTCGGTGGTTTGTTCTGGACGATGCTCCACAACGCGACCAACTCCGGTTGGGGCACGGTGGTGCGGCGTCAAATGGAGAACATCGCGGGGATGGTCCCTTGGGTGTTTCTGCTGATGATTCCTTTCCTTTTTGAAGATGTTCGTGCGCATCTATGGGAGTGGGAGCCGAAAGCGAAGACCTTGCTAGCTGATGTTAATGAGAAGATCGAAGCTGGGGCGGTTGAAGAGTTCCATGAAGCTTGGTGGGACGGCTCTCAGCCAGTGACCGACGAGTTGAATCTCGTTGGAATCGCTGAGCAGGAAGCAAAGGACGCGAATGAACCTGGTAACTTGGCAGCACTTCAAATGCGCAAAGCCGCACTGGATCGCGAGTTTAAGAGGCTGGATAGCTTGGAGCCTGATGAAGATTCCGTTCGCAGGGAGCTGATGCTCGAGGGTAACTATCTGCTTGCCCACAAATGGTATGGATATTTCAATTGGGCTTACCCGCGATTGTTGATTTGCGCAGCCGTTCTCATTCTGTTGGCCACCCTACTTCGGACTTGGTCGCTCAAGACCGACTCTAAATTGACTGCGGACAAGTATTTCAAGCGCAGCCGTTATTGGAGTTGCGGAATGATCGCCTTTTTCGGCGTGAGCTTCACATTTGTGGTGGTCGACCTGCTGATGACGCTGAGCTACGAATGGTTCTCGACGATGTGGGGAGTCTACCTCTTTGCTGGGGCTGCGCTGAACTCGATGGCAGTGCTAATTCTTGTGGTGACTTACCTTCGCTCCAAGGGCTATCTTAAGGAAGTCGTTTCAATGGAGCACTACCACGCGATGGGTAAGCTCCTATTCGCCTTCACTGTATTTTGGGCATACATCGCCTTCAGTCAGTTCTTTCTGATCTGGTATGCCAATATTACGGAAGAGACGGTCTTCTACTTGTTGCGCAATAGCGACGGCTGGAACTCCCTCAGTCTCTTCCTTGTTCTTGGGCACTTCATGATGCCGTTCGTTCTGCTCTTGTTCCAGACATTGAAGAAGCGACCAGCGATACTCGCGATTGCGGCTATCTGGACTCTGGGAATGCATTTTATCGATATGTATTGGATCGTGATTCCAGAGCGAGGACCTAGTCTTAGCTTTGCTGCGACTGGTTCCGCCTCTCTGATGGTTGGAGGATACGCGATTCTTCTGGATATCGTCGCGTTTCTTGGGGTGACCGGAATTCTCGGGTTTATCTTCCTGCATAATTTAAAGCGTCACCCTCTTTATCCGGTCGCTGACCCGCGTCTTGAGGAATCCATCAACCTCGCGAACTGAACGTAATCGTTTTCACCGAGCAAATGAGCACACAACCTGGAGACCGACCCGCTGGCCGACTCAAAGCCTACTTCTGGGGTTTTCTCGCAATCCTTGTGGTTGCGATGATGTGTTGGCTGATGGTTGGAGGTAAAAAGAAGGAGGAAGCCGGGGATCCGCTTGCTTCTAATCGTGCGGCTCGGCTTGCCGCAGTTCAAGTCGTCCAAAAGGACGCGCTTACGAAAGCAGGAATGGACGGCGATATCGCCAGGATACCGATTGAATCGGCGATGGCGGTTGCGCTGAAGCAACTTCAAGGGCTTGAACCTGCACCGGGTAAGAAGCCAGTCCCAAATTCACCGACCGAAAAGAAGCAACTTGAGGAGCAAGCGGCTGCTGCCCCAGCTCCCGCACCAGCGCCGACCCCGGCTCCCGCACCAGCGCCGACCCCGGCTCCCGCACCAGCGCCGACCCCGGCTCCTACGCCAGCACCGACCCCGGCTCCTACGCCAGCACCGACCCCGGCTCCTACGCCAGCACCGACCCCGGCTCCCGCGCCAGCGCCGACCCCGGCTCCCGCGCCAGCGCCAACCCCGGCTTCCGCACCAGCGCCGACCCCGGCTCCCGCACCAGCGCCGACCCCGGCTCCCGCACCAGCGCCGACCCCGGCTCCTGCGGCTGCTGATTCAAACCCAGCGCCAATCCCCAATCCCAGCCCCGCTCCGGCGGCGGCTCCAGCACCGTCCGGCGGCAACGACGATGCCTGACACTGTGCCGAGCGTTAACTGTTTATTGATCAACTTCATTGCCGACTGATGACCGCCGAATCCAGCACAGATGACGTCCAACTTCGGGCTGAAATCGACCGCAGCCTCCGTTTTCCGCTGCTGTTCTTTTTTGGCAGCGCCGGGGTATGGCTGGTTTTCAGCTCGCTGCTGGGGCTAATCAGTTCGCTGTCCTTGAACTTGCCTGGATTGTTCGGGAACCTGACGATTTTCCATTATGGCCGCATCTATCCGGCTCACATGAACGCTCTTATCTATGGATGGGCGATTCAGGCTGGATTCGGGGTAGCTCTCTGGATTATGGCCCGTCTCAGTCGCGTTCCTGCACGTAACGCAACGCGGCTCATCGTCGCGGGCCATCTTTGGAATTTCGCTATCTTGGTCGGTTTGCTCGGAATTCTATTCGGGCATGGAACGTCGATTCAATGGATGGATTTTCCGAAGGCTTGTTGGCCGATCATGTTGATCTCGTATGTTCTGATCGTGTTCGAATTGATGGCGATGTTCAACACCCGCCGCGATAAGAAGCCTTATATCTCTCAGATTTATCTCTTGGGGGCGGCGCTCTGGTTTCCTTGGATTTTCCTTACCGCGAATCTCTTTGTTCACAACGACGATGGCGGCGCAGTGGCCAAAGCGACCGTTAATGCATGGTATACAAGTAACCTGATCTACATGGTACTTGCCCCAGTGGCTCTGGCCGCGTCCTACTACATTGTTCCGAAGGTGATCGGCCGTCCGATTTACAGTTATGGCTTGGCAAATGTCGGTTTCTGGACGCTCGCGCTGTTCACCGGCTGGACGGGGATCAACCGAATTATGGGCGGGCCGTTCCCGGCATGGATGGCCACTGTCGGAAGCACGGCGACTATTTTCCTCCTGATCCCAGCACTTGCAGTCGCGATCAATCAGTTGAAAACGATGGAAGGTCGTTTCAGTTGGTCGAACTACAGCCCGTCTTTGCGTTTCACTGTTTTTGCGACGGTCGCCTTTGTTGTGACCGTGATAGTCGGCGCCTTTCTCTCGCTTCATCCGGTCGCGAAGATGCTTCAGTTCACCAATGCGCAGGCGGGCTACGAGCTGATGGCGATTTACGGATTCTTCACAATGGGAATGTTCGGGGCGGTCTATTTTATTGTTCCGCGCATCTGTGGGTGCGAGTGGCTGAAAGGAAGCTGGATTCGCTTTCACTTCCTGTTTGCCGCTTACGGTATCGCGACGATCGCCGGATTTACATTATTCGGCGGCCTTGCTGAAGGCTCTGTGATCGCGGATCACAATAAGGATTTTATTGTCTCAGTTGAACTAGGATGGTCGTATCTCGTAGGCCGAATCCTCGGATGGATCTTCATCCTTCTTTCGAACGTGATGTTCGTGTTTCATATCGGATTGATGATCATTCGGCGGGGTCGCCGCGGCGAGGAAGGGCCAACCCTTCTCCACGGAGAACCTGAGAAATATTTCGAAGTTGAAAAGCAACTTGCCGCTGATGACGGCGCAAACGCATAGCATGAAAAATTTAGGACCATTCGTGTTTGTCTTGGCTCTGGTTTTTGCCGCGCCATGGCTGTTATTGATCGCTTGTCCATACTCTCAGCTGACTGATGCGGAGAGTGCTGAGTATGATCCAAAAATCGACAAGGTAGATCCCGAAAGTCTCACGATGCTTAGTGGTGCTTTCGGGCCGACTTGGCGCGGGCAAGCGCTGCGTGGTGCTGAAATCTATGCCGCCAACGGCTGTGCTTATTGCCACACGCAGATGATTCGCCCGACCGATTACGCTGGAACAGAAGGTTGGCGTGCTGGTTGGGCCGGTCGCGCGGAGGAGAATCTGGCGCGCTCGACGCGGCCTCAGGATTATACTGGCGAAACCTACGCTCATCTTGGAATCGCTCGGCTCGGACCGGATCTGAGCAATTATGGCTATCGCGCTTCAGGTGTGGACGAAATCTATATGCATTTGTATGATCCATATGAGAAGGAACCGCATTCTGTGATGCCGTCTTATCGGAATCTTTTCAGCACTCGTAAGATTGAGGGCGAGCGCTCACTGGATGCGTTGGACGTAGAGCTCGACTGTGACGAAGCCGATCAGTGGGAAGTTGTTCCAAATGACAAGGCCAAAGCGTTGGCCGCATACCTTTTGTCGATGAAGAAAGACGCAAAGGTTCCTGAAAGCCTCGCTGGAGGCGCTGCTTACGTTGACTGAATCCATTTTGCGTCTCGACCGACCGACTCATGAGCGAAGAATCTGACAAGAATCTCGATTACACCCACCTCACTAGTGTTGCCAATGTGCATTCATCGGTGAAGCGGGAGAAGGAGGAGCCGCGCGCGGGTCTCGAGCCTGTCTCGATCTGGACGTTTATCGTAGTGGCGGTCATCTTGGTTTCTGGAGGAGCTTACCTCGGTGCGTTCACCCAATTCGGTAATCTGGACAGCATCTATGCTCAGCCGAACTATGAATGGACTCCACCGCCGGTCGATGAGGGTGGTGACGCTGTTCAGTTAGCCTGGATCGACAAGTGGATGAAAGACGGAGCCTCCAAATTTGGCGTTACGTGTGGTGCGTGTCACGGTTCTCAGGGTGAAGGCAAGGCTGTGAATGGCATTCCGCCGCTTGACGGTTCGGAATGGGTCACTGGCGGAACAGAGCGCTTGGCGCAAATCGTGATGAAGGGGCTTAAAGGGCCGATCACCGTGAAGGGTGAATCCTACGGCGCGGTCGAGATGCAGGCACCGCTTCTATCGGATCGCGAATATGCACAGGTTTTGACCTACGTTCGCCGGACGTTCGGTTCCTCGGACGCCAGCGTTGTTACCCAAGAAATGATGGCTTCAGCGCGTGCAAATTACGGAAGCCGGACGACTCCTTGGACGGTAGGCGAATTGGCCCCTGCAAACGCGATGCTCGAAGGTGTCGAGATTGATGAGCAGACAGGTGAGCCGCTAGGTGCTGAACCAGCAGTTGCTGAGGAGAATTGAACGATTTGAACCGGCCATAAATTGACCGACCCGAAATTTTGAGGAATCAGGAATCCATGAGTGCGACTGAAGGAACACACGGCGACGCGGCCGACGACCACGCTCACGACGAACACGATCATCACGATCCTCCGTTCTGGAAGAAGTATATATTTTCGACTGATCACAAGATGATCGGGATGCAGTACGGGATCACCGCGCTGATTTTCCTGGCGATTGGATTCGGACTGATGATGGTGATGCGCTGGAGCATCGCTTATCCGGGTGAGCCGATTCCGTTCCTGTGGCGTTTCCTCGGCGAGAAATGGGCCCCGGGCGGTGTCGTTTCGGCTGATTTTTATAATATCGGTGGCGCGATGCACGGAACGATCATGGTCTTTCTGGGGATTGTGCCGCTCGCGTTTGGCGCGTTTGGCAATTACGTGACTCCGCTTCAGATCGGGGCACCAGATATGGCGTTTCCGCGTCTGAACATGGCCAGCTACTGGTTCTACTTTGTCGGCGGCTGCATCATGTTTGCGAGCTTCTTTCTTGAGTCCGGTTCCGCGAAAGTCGGCTGGACTAACTACTCGCCCTTGGCTACGAACACGGATATGGGCTACACCGGTTGGGACTTGTTCTGGACTGGACAAACGCAATGGCTCGTCGCGATGGTTTGTCTCATCACCTCGTCTCTACTCGGCGCGGTGAATTTCATTACGACGATCATCAATCTCCGCGCTAAAGGCATGACCTGGATGCGGATGCCGTTCTTTTGTTGGGCGATGCTCGTGACCGGCTTCCTTTTGCTCCTCGCTTTCCCGCCGCTTGAAGTGGCCGCGATCATGCAGTTGATGGATCGAGTTGGGGGAACCAGTTTCTTCATACCAACCGGGCTCTACGTAGGGGGCGATCTCGTCCATGCGGCCGGCGGTGGAAGTCCGCTTCTTTACCAGCACCTCTTCTGGTTCCTTGGCCACCCTGAGGTCTACGTCTTGATTCTCCCGGCTATCGCAATTGTCGCGGAGATCATTCCGAACAACACACGCAGACCGCTCTGGGGTTACAAGACCATGGTTGGCGCGGTTCTCGTGCTTGGCTTCCTTAGTTTCATCGTCTGGGCGCACCACATGTATCTAACCGGTATGGGAAGTGCGATTTCGACGTTCTTCCAGACAACCACGGTTCTGATATCGATTCCCTCCGTCATTCTGATAACCTCTTTGTTAATTTCAATGTGGGGTGGTTCGATCCGCTTCACGGTGCCTATGCTCTGGGCGACCGCATTCATTCCGATGTTTGGAATCGGTGGCCTGACAGGCTTGCCGCTCGCGTTCAACCTGATTGACCTCCACCTTCACGATACCTACTATGTTATCGGCCACTTCCACTACGTGGTTGCGCCCGGGACGATCTTTGCGCTCTTCGCCGGGATCTACTATTGGTATCCGAAGCAGACGGGGCGTTACATGAGCAAATTCCTTGGGCACTTGCATTTCTGGCCATCGCTGATCTGCATGAATCTGATTTTCGCGCCGATGTTCGTTCAGGGCATGGCTGGGATGCACCGTCGAGCCTACGATGGTGGGGCGGCGTACGAACAAATCGCCGGTCAGGTCTGGCTGGAGGCTGACAACTGGTTCGCCGGAATATTCAACTGGGTCTTCCGCGATGGAGCAAGCCTGCCGATTCAGGTGATCGATCTCAATATGCTGACTTCGTTTGGTGCTTGGGCTTTGGCTCTGGCGCAGATTCCATTCGTCATCAACTTCTTCAGCAGTGTCTTCATTGGAAAGAAGACGAATTCGGATAACCCTTGGGATGGCACCACCTTGGAGTGGGCAACGCCGACTCCACCACCTCATGGGAACTTCTTGACCGAACCCGAAGCTTTCCGCGACCCTTACGAATATAGCGTGCCTGGCGCAGACCGGGATTTCACTCCTCAGTTTGAGCCCGATCCCGAGCCGACTGAGACCGATGTCAAAAATACGGAGGAAGCTCCAAAATCAGCTGACGCCTGACCAGCAGCTGCTGGTGAATTGACCCTTTGCTGACCACGAAATCATGCAGATTCCATACGAAGTAACTCCCCGTCGCGATACGGGACTCTTCAACGCCAAGCTCGGTATCTGGCTGTTCCTTGCTTCGGAAGTAATGCTTTTTGGCGGCTTGTTCTCCGCTTACGTCTTCCTTCGGGTTGGCGTTCGCGAGGGCATCGACGCACCTTGGCCGAACGGCACGGACGTTCACGGCTACAGCTTTGCCTCCGGCGAATTCGGCGTCTGGATCGGCTTTCTCAACACGCTTATCCTAATCGCTTCCAGTGTCTTTGTCGTCATGGCGTGGGCCGCACTCAAGATGGGCAACTGGCGAAAGTATCAGGGGTTTATGCTGTTGGTGCTTCTCTGCGCAGCCCTGTTCATGGTGAACAAAGGCTATGAGTATTATCAGAAGTTTCACCACTTTGGAGCGCGCTTGACGGATGGCACGCTGGTGGACGGCAAGCTGGCGTTTGACGCCGAGCATGGCCACAACGGCGAAAAGATCAGCTTCGAGGTCAAGCAAATGGAGTTCGGGATGAATCTCCGTGAGGTTTCGGCTTATTTCTTTAAGTTCGCCCAGATTCCGAAAGATGCTGAGATCGGGGTCAAGTTGGAGACGTGGAAGCTTTTCGAAAAGCGGAACGCCTCTGATGTGGAAAAGGATCCAGCAAAGAAGCTCGCAGATCTGAGCGATGTTGAACTCGCCGAACTTGGCTGGGTGGAAGTGAAAATTTCGGATGATTGGTGGGCCAGTCAGGAAATTCCAGACGGGAATCTGGATGCTTGGTTTGCTAAACACAAACTAGCTTGGGTCCGCAATTCGGACGAAAATGCGACTCCTTGGGATGAAGTCGAGGACCGCCTTATCGAGATGAAAGAAGGCCAGGACGAGCTGCGCGATTTCGTTATTGAGGAACGGCGCGAAGTGGTGCAGCGGGCACTCGATGCTTATCGGGATAGCCTTGATCAGCTGCAGAAGAAAGATCGCACTGTGGATTGGAAATTCGATAAGCGGGATTGGGATAATCGCGTTCGCAGGGCAGTTGCTGGTGTGACCGTGCCCGGGTTGCCGTATGTTTTGGGCAAGCTAGAGAAAAAAGTTCTCTTCGAACTCAGCGCTAGCGACATTCTTAATAGAGACTACTCGCCTCGTGAGGATGATTCAGATCTCGAAATCAAGCATCGCGCCCCGTTGTTTCGAGGATGCGCGATCATCGGTGAAGTGACCGACGATCTCGTAGACATCGAAGTTCACACCCTCGATTTCCAGATGACGCGGGACGATGGTCAATCTTTGGCATGGGAGTTGCTGGGCGAAGAAGGGGCAGCTTACAAAGCCGGGTACCGAGAATTCCAATCGGGGCAGCGCGAAGAATTCGCCGATTGGGTGAAGAAGGGCGGAACCATCCCGAATGACAAAATGCGCCTTTGGATGCACATTCATCCGGGCCACCACAAGGATGAGACCGGCGGTGAAGGGCAGGGCGATCATCACGAGTATCCGATTGTTTCGATTCCCCGGGACCAGATTCGCTTTATGTCGAATCACGGCCCGGCGTTCCATCCTTACAATGCGATTTACTTCACTATGACTGGCCTTCACGGCCTTCACGTCATCTGCGGCGCAGTCGTCTTGGGTCACTTCCTGTTTTTCGGCAAGAAACTCTACGATAAAAACCCCGAACACCTCGCTAACCGTGTTGAAGTTGGCGGTCTGTTCTGGCACTTCGTTGACTTGGTCTGGATCTTTCTTTTCCCGATCATGTATCTGCTGTAGACCCTGAGATTTATACCTTAATCACTAAGCTTAATCGAAATGGCAAGTTCACCTGAAGAAATCCAGAAGCACGTCAAACTGTATTGGATGATCGGCTTCACCCTGTTTGGTTGCTCGGCGATCACGCTCGCCCTTGGAATCTTTGCGCCGTTTGATTTCGGCGCGCCCGGAGTATCCGGATCAGACATCGTCATTGGCCTTCTGGTTGCCGTGGTCAAGTCGTCGCTTGTGATGCTGATCTTCATGCACCTGAACAACGAGAGAGGGCTGATCTATAAGACTCTCCTCTTTACCCTTGCCTTCAGTATCAGCTTAATGGGACTGACCTTGTTCGCGCAGTCTGACCCGATTCCTGAGCATGCATCGGTTTACCAAAGGGTAGAATATGTCGACTCCGACGCCGAAGTTGATTCTCATGCCAAGGATGGCGCTCATCATTGAAACCGAGGCATTGATATAGTGAATCTGAAACAATTCCACGTCGTCTTTATCCTGCTTTCGATCCTCTGCACTTTGGGGTTCTCTGCTTGGGTGTTTTTAGTGGCGGACGATTCGATCGGCCTCTGGGGAAAGGTCGGAGGAGCGGGTAGCGCATTGATTGGAATCGCTCTGATGTTCTACGGCGTGTGGTTTATTCGTAAAGCAAAGCACATTACAACCTGAGGAATCGCGGCACCGGAATAAATCATGAATGACTGGATGACATCACTCAATTCGCTGCTCGGCTGCCCGGCCTGTGGATTCGATCCGAACGACACGGTTACGCAGGCCGCCAACTCGGCGATCGGCTTCATGATTGTGATTCTCTTCGGAATCCTCGGTGCTATCATTGCCTTCATGGTAAAACTCGCCAAGGGCGAACGAGCCGCCCGTGAAGAGTTGGAGAAGAACTGATTTTTTAACGGATTTTATTTACCCATTCACCTTTTCGACTATGGAACCTTTGCTGGGATTATTTAACGAATGGATCGGCCTGACCGAGCAAGCCTCGAAGCACGGCGACAAAGTCGACCATTACCTCGAGGTCGTTCATTGGTTCATGATCGCCCTTTTCGTCGGTTGGACGCTGTTCTTCTTTTACGTGATCATTCGGTTTAATCGCCGCACTCAGCCGAAGGCGATTTACGCCGGAGTGACTTCACACTTTACGACTCATGTCGAAGCATTGGTCGTGATTGTTGAGGTTGTCTTACTGCTTGGATTCGCCTTTCCGCTCTGGTCTCAACGAGTCGATGATAACAAGGG
>JBLHKS010000080.1:0-28623 GCA_047620505.1 Verrucomicrobiales bacterium
AGGAGCCTGAAATTTATCCGGTGGCTGCGCGCCTTCGTTTACCGCGAGGTTCCCTGGAACCGGGCAGTGGACAGACTGCACGAAATCTACGCCAATTTCTAAGGGAAGTTTTCCACACCGTTGCATCCACACATCGAAGCGGTCATTCGGAATCCCCCGCCCACGAAACCGGGCGACGAGAATCCGCAGCCCATCGGAGTCTTCGGCTTGAGTGTGGATAGATTTCGTTTGGATCACCTCTCCACCTATTAACCCAGTCACCCAAGCCCGCTCATGAATTCTCCAACAACGAATGATTCCAGAAATCATTCGCCGGTCCCGGCTCGCCGAGAAGCGCGGCCGCAATCGTGATTACACATTCTTCTGCAACTGACGCCGCAACGGTTTCGATGTCGAAACCGCGTTTCGGTATGGCACGAATATCACGCATTCATGATATCAGGAATTCTTCTTGCCCATCTCCTGCTATGCAGAATTATTCTTGCCATAAGGAATTTGGATCGACAGAATGATTCTGATAAACACCTAGTTGGGCCCAAGGGCTGAACCTCTGCCATCTCAACCACGCGCGCCATGGGAACATATCGACTTTGGCAACCTCACTCTCAAGAGTACATGTTTGCATGGAATATGATCGTCGCGGCGCACACGATGCGAAAGTTGCCACCATCCAGGCGAAGAGCAGTCCATGAACACTACGACAACGTACTGATCGCCTATGATGTGGATTTTGGACAGGATATCGCGATTGGGCCCAAGTACGACCCCTACTGGCTGTCAGTGACCTTGGCAGACCTTGGGATGCCTCCAGACCTTGGCTCAAAATCTGCAAAGTGGTTTTACGTTACGCAACACCGCTCGGCTCGGTGGAACATGTCTGAGCAGTCACGGAAATTGATCCCTCAAATCGGCCACGATATCCGAAAAAAATACGGTATCAAGCTAAGGCTCAACGCAATCCTCGAAGACTTATAACTCGTCAAGTCCGACTCACAAGACGCGATAACGCAAATACTGGCTCAATCGGGTAGGCACGAAATTTGAACCGGCTTGAACTCGCTCCCACCGGCCAAGTCGCCCTGACATTGCCCTGTCTCGGTTGGTCTGCGTAACGAACGGGAATCTATTGCTGTTCAATCGACGGTAATACCTGATCGCTCAACCATTGGTTGGGGCATTTCCTTGGCCGAACCGCCAGTGTGTGCGCCTATCTCCTTGGATTGGCGGCGGGGTGAATGCGGCCAGCATCACGAACGGCCCAGATACAGATCCCGCCCTTTCACGAGTGACTCAATCTTCCGCTCCACGATCGAGCGCTTGAGCATCCAGAAACCGCAGTCCGGGTGGACCCAGCCGATTCGATCGGCACCAAGCACGTTGGCGGCTTTTTCGATCCGGCGAGCGACTTCTTCGGGCGTTTCGACGTGGTTCACTTTGATGTCGATCACGCCTAAACCGAGTTTGATCCGGGGATCGATTTCCTTGAGCGCGTCGAGATCGTCATCCGGGCGGTGAGCGAGTTCGAGGACGAAATGATCGGCGTGAAGCGCGTTGAGAAAATCGGTCAGCGGTTTCCAGCCGCCGGCCTGAATCGTCTGGCCGCCGTAGTTGCCGAAGCAGAAGTGAACGGCCTTTTCGCAGGTGATTTTGTCGAGCACGCGGTTGATCGCCTGAGCAGCGAACGGGCCGCATTCGGGACTGCCCGGGATGTTCGCTTCATCGACTTGAACGCAGGCACAGGGGAGATCGGCGACCTGGTCGGCCATGACGTCGGCGATCGCGATCGTGAGCGCTTCGAGATCCGCGTAGTGGTTGTCGAGCAGCGTCCGAGCCAGCATAAAGGGGCTGGTCAGGGTGAATTTGAAATCGCCACCCGCGACCGCTGCGGAGCGCGCGCAGTCGCCCGGGAGATCGAGGCTCCCTTCGGTGAGGGCCTCGCGGACGACTCCAGCGGGTTTGCGGCGGAATTTCATCTCCTGCTTTTCCGAAAACGCGCGCACGTCCGAAAGCCCGACCTGGGTGTCGATCCCGCCGATCCGGCTGATGAAATATTCGATCATCCCGTTGGTGTCCGGGTGGTTGACGTCGAAGCGGTAGAGCTCGCCGTCGGTCGGGAGGTCGATCCCCAGCAGCTGCTGGGTGTGGATGACGACTGCGGTGGCGTCGGCGACGGCCTGTTCGCTCGGCAGAGCGGCGAGCCAGTCGATGGGCGAGTACGAGCCGACGGTGGTGGTTTTGATGGCGGGTTCCATGAGTTTAGGGTGGTTGGCGTACACGAAAAACGCCCAGCCAGCAACAGCCGACCGGGCGCTATGGTAAAACTCAATTCGGATCGAGCCGACGGCTCACTTCTTTTTCTTCAGAAACGGAAGGCCGGTGCGTTCGTTCTCGACCACCTCGCGGTCATCCGGCAGTTCATCAATCGCTCCGTCTTTCACCTCGCCGCCGAAGTAGTAGAGCTTCGTGATCCCTCCGTCTTTCCGCTCCTGTTCGCGCAAGTGGAGGTAGTAGGTTTTGCCCGATTTTTTGGATACAACGCTGAATGCCATGATGGTGCCCTTTCTTATTCTGGTTTGCTCTGTTTCGTGACGGTTTTTTCGGTTTTCAATCCGGGCGCGTCTGTGGATGCGTCCGAAGGAAAGCCCAACAGTGCACAAAAAACCAAATTTCGAGGATTAGAACAACCTCAAAATAGAAGATTCGTCTCCCGAGAAAGTCGGGGAAGACGAAGGAAACTGGCGATCCGAAGCTCGGGCTTAGATCAAGCCGGCTTTTTTAAGCGTCACGAAAGCGCCGTTTTTATCGATCGTCTTCAGGGCGCGAGCGGAAAGCTTGACCTTGATGTGGCGATTCAATTCCGGCACCCAAATGCGTTTGTACTTCAAGTTCGGAGAAACCAAACGCTTCACCGTTTTCGTGATGTGACGCCCAATCCCGCCCTTTTTCTTGGCGAGACCGCTTCGGTGAATCTTGCGTCCCACGCGAACGCGGGAACCTCGAATACTGCAAACTTTAGACATCGTTCCGGTAGTTGAAATCGTACAAAAGGCCGCTCCTGAAAGCGGGCGCGGAAACTGTCCCCGCTCTCCCGATTGGTCAAGCGCTCACTTTGAGAAATGACTCGCCAGATCCATGAGCTGTCCGGAATCGGCCGCTTCTTCAGCTTCGCCAATCGCTTTGCGCTGAGCTTCGATCAGCTCCTCGACACCTTTTTTCGCGAGGTCGAGCATATCCGTCAACTGAGCCGGCGTGAAGACCGCTTCTTCGCCTGAACCCTGCAACTCGACGAAATCCAGCTTATCGGTCATGACCACGTTGAAGTCCACGCTCGCATCCCGATCTTCCGTGTAGCAGAGGTCGAGAAGCGGCGATTCGTTGACGACTCCCGCGCTGACCGCGGCCAGCAGCTGCTTGAGCGGGGATTTCTTGATTTTGCCATCCGCGAGGAGCCGATTAAACGCGATCGCCGCCGCGACACACCCGCCTGTGATCGACGCCGTCCGCGTGCCGCCGTCCGCCTGGAGCACGTCGCAGTCGATCCAGATCGTCCGCTGCCCGAGCGCCTTCAAATCCACAACCGCGCGCAGCGACCGACCGATCAGCCGCTGGATCTCCGTGCTCCGCCCGTCGACTTTTCCGCGAGACGAATCGCGCTGTTTCCGGTCGAGAGTCGAGTACGGCAACATGTTGTACTCGGCCGTGAGCCAGCCGCCGGACACATTCTGGTACTTCATCCAGCCTGGGACCCGTTCCTCGATCATCGCGCTGCAGATCACTTTTGTATCGCCAAACGACACGAGGACCGAGCCGGTCGAATGCGGCGCGATGCCAGCTTGAAAAGTTACCGGGCGAAGTTCGTTGTAAGCGCGTTTGTCGGCTCGTTCCATGAAAGTAGTGGGTGTCGAAAGTTCGGAAAACCGCTGAAGAGCCAGCGGCGGGGAAGAATACCCAATCGTCGTCCGAATCAACCTTCGGCTTCCTGAAACTGTAGTTGCCTCCCGCGTTTCGATCGAAGGCTTGCGGATGCGCTTCATTGTTCGGAAGACGGCGTTGGGAAACCGCGCGCAGCCCGATCTCGGATTCGACGATTCCCGTTGAGCCCGGACTTTGTGAAAAATTTCACAAAATCGCCTTGCCCGGCCTGACGCTTGGAACATCGTTCGAAAATCCGGGGTTTCTGCCCGGCAAACCGACTTTTTCGCGATGGCAGCTGCTGAAACCAAACCGGCCGATATTCCCATGGTCAACGTCCAGATCGATGGCGAATGGATCCAGGTCCCGAAGGGGACGCGGATGATCGAAGCCTGCAAGGCCGCAGGAAAAGAGGTCCCGCATTATTGTTATCACCCAAAACTGACCAGTCCTGGCAACTGCCGGATGTGTCTGGTTGAAATGGGGATGCCGCCGCGTTTGCGGCCTGGTCAGGAGCCGGAACTCGACGCCGATGGGCATCAGAAGATCGGCTGGATGCCGCGTCCGGCGATCGCTTGCGCGAACACGGTGGCGAATAACATGGGGATTCGGACCGATTCGGAGCTGACAAAGGCTTGCCGCGAGGGCGTGATGGAGTTGCTCTTGATCAACCACCCGCTCGATTGCCCGATCTGCGATCAGGCGGGCGAATGTTCGCTTCAGGAATACAGCGTCGAGCACGGAAAAGGCGGTTCGCGTTTCCGCGACGAAAAAGTCCACAAGCCGAAGAATGTCGACATCGGCCCTCGAATTCGGCTCGACGACGAGCGCTGCATCATGTGTAGCCGCTGTGTTCGGTTTACGGAGGAGATCGCGGACGATCCGGTTTTGGGCTTCACCGATCGCGGTAGCCACACGACTCTGGCCGTCGCGCCGGGCCGTGAGCTGGCGAACAATTATTCGCTCAACACCGTCGACATCTGTCCGGTCGGCGCGCTGACTTCGAACGATTTCCGTTTCCAGATGCGAGTCTGGTTTCTCAAGGAAACGCCGTCGATCGATGTGAACTGTGGCACGAGCTGCAACATCGTGATTCACAGCCGTGAGGAAAAACTTTATCGGATCACGCCGCGTGAAAATAACGATGTGAACTCGGCTTGGATCCCGGATTCGCACCGCCTGAATTTTCATTATCTGGACGATCCAGACCGCTTGACCGAGCCGCTGATCCGCGAGCGCGACGGACACCGAATGGCGGAGTGGCGCGAGGCGCTCGATCTGATTTCGAGCGAGCTTTCCACGTTTGAAGCGAGCGAAATCGCATTGATCGCGAGCGGTCGGCTCACCAACGAGGAGCTCTTCATGGCGAAGCGGCTTGCGAGCGCGATCGGCATCGAAGCCAGCCACATCGATTTCGTTCCGCGCACGGGCGAGAACGATGGTTACCTCGTTTCTGAAGACCGCAATCCGAACACGAACGGTGCGAAGTTGATCCTTGGCTTGAACAAGCCCGGCGCGCATCTCGATCGGATAAAACTCGGCATCGGCAGTGGCCGGATTCGGGCGGCTTTCGTGCTTGGTGAGGATCTGACCGAGGCTGGATTCGAGAAATCGGATCTGGAAAAACTCGAGCTTCTCGTCTGCACTCACATTTCCGCCAACCCGACTGCGGACGCGGCGAATGTCGTGCTTCCAGCCGCTGGCTGGGCCGAAAAGCGAGGCAGCATGATCAACGTGGCCGGTCGAATTCAGCGATTGAATCGCGCGGTCCCGTCGCCAGGCAAGGCTCGCGACGACTGGGAGATTTTACGCGATTTGACGGTCGCAGCTGGCGGTGGAAACGGGATTCACATGATTGAAGAAGTCTTCAAAGCGATGGCGAGCGAGATCGAGGTTTTCGAAGGCTTGAGCCTGAGCAAGATCGGTGATCAGGGCCAGCAGCTGCTGGAGACGGGCGTGACGATTCCGTTGCTTGAGCGCGAAGCGGAGCGGAAGTCGAGCGGCTTGATTGTCGGTTAGCGGCGGTTCTTTTTAGCCTGTCTTCCTGAGCTTGCCGAAGGATCCCGGGCACGCCTTTGGTTTAAATCACTGCCTGCGTATTCGGGCGCTCAAGCGATTCGATCGCTTTCAGCAGAGGTCAGCCAAACGTCGGCTGGAGGTCCCTCGACAGGCTCGGGATGACAGATGAAAAGGGGTTAGGACGTTGTTTTCGCTCTCGAAGCCAGCGCTGAGGTCCAGGCCAGCCACCAGGCGACGATCCCTCCCACGGCGATCATTAGCCAAATGAATCCCTTCAGATTCTGGGAATTCATGACGAAATAGAAAAAATCAGCGTCGAAATTTGTGAATTCGCGAAGTCTGATCCATTCGGAAAACAAGCCTAACACGAGCGCTTCGAGTCCTAACACAAGCGCCAAAATCTTCGACGGATTCCGTGCGAACGACGCGCCGAGCCCGACGCCGAGTCCTGGTAGGATCAAGGCGTAAAATCCTTCGCGCAGAATCAGAATAAACGCGTGATGACCGATCGCGCCGCCGATTGCCGTCGCGATCAGGACGATCGGAATGCGAATGGCGAGCGAGTTCATTTTGGTAGGACCATCAGTTCGACTTTGCGGAATTCAACGGGATGACTTTCGGATTGGAGCGAGATCCAGCCGCCGGTCATTTCGATCGCGCCGCCTGCGGCTTCGATCAGCGGCTTAGCGCTTGCGTCTCCGTCGTCGAGGACCGGCATCGAGTATTCGAGGACGAGCTCGCCGTTGACGAAGTGGCGAACGAGTTCATTTCCTCGAACTTCGACTTCGGCAGTGACCCACTGCTCGCCGTGGAAGGTTTTCGAAGTCGATTTCGTGCAGTGCCGCTTGATCAGCTCGCGGGCCATGACGACGTGGCAACCGGGCGTGCACAGGTTCATCGTTGTGCGGTCGTTCGTGCCGTCACCGCCGAGAATCTGAGCTTCGATGGACACTGGAAAATCCTGGTCTTTGGCCATCGTCTTTGGATCCTGACAGTGCAACATCAGGCCACTGTTGCGGGTCGCCCAGCCCGGGCCGTCCGCGATTTGCTCGCCGACGAAGCGGTGCTCGACTCGCAGGCGGTAGTGCGAGAACGGCTCTTTGTAAAAGATGTGGCCGAAGTTGTCCTTGAACTCGTCGTTGTAGTTTTCGTAGCCGACTTTCATCACGCCGTCTTCGACCCGGAAGGTTTTTCGCGAATCTTCGCCAAATTCTTCGTAGCGGATTTTAGGCGTCCAGCCGTCGAGGTTTTCGCCGTTGAAAAGCTGGATCCACTCGCCTTCGGGTTCGGCTTTCACCTCAGCAGCTGCTGGCGCGGATTCTTTGGCAGGAGCGGCGACGAGGTCGATCGATAGGCCGAGAGCCGCGCTGGATTCTTGAAGAAATGGGACGGCTTGAGCGACTTGAACTTTGGATGCGGCCGGGGGCCGAAGCGGGTCGTAGAATTCGGGCCGCAGTTGGTTGAGCGCGGCGGAGACTTCGTCGTTGGAAACGTAATAGGTCGCCTTGGCAAGGTGTCGAAGATCGGTCCCAGCCTGTTTGGCATAGTGCTCGATTTTTTCGAACAGGGTTCGGACTTCGGCCTCGGGTTCGGACTCCGATTTTTTGCCGGCGAACGAGCTCAGGTAAATCACTGCGTCCGCGTGAATTCGAGCGACTCGGCTGAAGACGGGCGAGGACTTGTCGCCAGGCGGGGTGAAGTACGAGACCGTCTCCGTGGTGTCGCGCTGATCGGGCGCGGCGGCGATCAATTCGATTTCAGTCGCCCGCGATTTCGAAGTCCACTCGACGTAGACGACAGGCGGCGCGCCGAGATCTCCGAAGCTCGCTTCGATCGCGGATTCGACCGTTTCCCATTCGCTCATCGGCTTGATGAACGCCTTGACTTGAACGACGTCTTTCGGCTTTGAGCCGAGGTGATCAAGAACGCCGAAAAGCTGCTCCATCGTGCCTGTGGTTGCCTCCGCCAGTTCGCCACTGGCCACGCGTCCTGACAAATACAGAATATCGCGACCTTTCGGCATCAGCGCCGCGTCGCGTTCGAAGCGCTCGACGGAAATGGCATCGGATCTAACCGCGATCACAGCATCGCAGGCAATTTTGGTGTCGCCGGGCAGTTCGGTTAGAACCATTGAGATGGACGGCAACGTGTATCTGGCCCAGGGATCGGGATGCCCGAGCACGAAATCCAGCGCCTGACGCATCTCGTCGGAATCCTCGCTGAGGTAGAGATTCAGCCGGGCCACGTCGTCCAGACTCGCGTTGTAAGCTCGGGCAATGTCATTGAGCTGGCCGATGAGATCGCTCACTCCGAATTTGTCCTTCTGGCCGCCACTCAGACCCAGCAGCTGCCGGGTGTGAACGAGAGCCCCGCGTTCGACTCGAACGGCATGGGTGACGTTGCCTTTTCGGTCCGTGACATGGGTGAGTTCAGCGGCCTGGATGCCCGGGAGGGCGATCGCAAGGGCGAGCAGGGTCGGCTTAATCATGTAGGGATTGTCGACGGGACGGCGGGGTTCGACAAGCGTGTTTCCGCGTTTCGAGCGCAGCTGCGCGTTCGGCCTCGCCGCCAGAATCAGGGCGATTGGGAAAAGCACGGAAAATTCGCGTTTCTAATACTGAATTCGCGGCATTGCGACGCGTAATTGAGACTGCCAGGAGTGGTGGCTTGGTCAGGGTTGCGCTGACGCGTCTCAGCCTTTTAAAATAGATTTGACAAGGATTGCCTTTACCCTCACTTAAGGGGCATTCCGTCCACGAATTGAAACCAAGGACCGGTAGCTTTTTCGACATTGGGACAACCCTGATCCAACCAGCAGCTGCCGATCCGTTGGAATCAGTTTTCACAAGAGGCGGTGGCTTTCAGGCTCAGATACCCTAATTTAGATGTTCGGCAGACTTTTCGGCGTATTTTCAAGCGACATTGGGATTGACCTCGGGACCGCTAACACGCTGGTCTATGTCAAGGATCACGGAATTGTCCTCCGGGAACCCTCAGTCGTCGCGGTCCAAGCCGGGACCAACAAAGTTCTAGCAGTTGGGGACGACGCGAAGCGAATGCTTGGTCGGACCCCGGGAAATATCATCGCGATTCGGCCGCTGAGAGACGGCGTTATCGCGGATTTCGAAGTGACCGAGGCGATGCTTCGGCATTTCATCCGTAAAGTTCACAATCGGCGTGGAATGATTCGCCCTCGTGTGGTGATCGCAGTTCCTTCTGGAATCACGGAAGTTGAGAAGCGTGCCGTGAGGGAGTCGGCTCAGAACGCTGGTGCCCGAGAGGTCTATTTAATAGAGGAGCCGATGGCAGCGGCCATCGGGGTTGGATTGCCCGTTCAAGATGCTTCCGGCAACATGATCGTCGATATCGGCGGCGGCACGACGGAAGTCGCGCTGATTTCACTTTCCGGAATCGTTTACAGCCGAAGCGTTCGCGTAGCGGGTGACGAACTTGATGAGGCGATCGTTCAGTATCTCAAGCGCGCTTACAACCTGATGGTTGGCGAGCGAACGGCTGAAGAAATCAAGATCCGCATCGGATCGGCTTATCCGCAAGGAAAGGAAGCTTCAATGGAGGTCAAGGGCCGCGATCTGGTCGCCGGGCTTCCGAAAACGATCAAAATCACCTCGCAAGAGGTTCGCGAGGCGATGCTCGATCCGCTGAATACGATTATTGATTCGGTTCGAGTGACTCTTGAGCGTTGCCCGCCGGAACTTTCGGCTGACTTGGTCGACCGCGGCTTGGTTCTCGCTGGTGGCGGCGCGTTGCTGCGAGGCCTCGACAAATTGCTGACTGAGGAAACCGGCCTGCCGGTCCACGTGGCCGAAGATCCGCTCAGTGCGGTTGCTGAAGGCGCGGGTAAGGTTCTCAGCGAGCTTTCGTTCCTGAAAAAGGTGGCGACGATGGAAGGCTGAAAATTGTTTTCGATTTCCGCAATTTCCATATTTGCAAGGAACGGTCTTATGGGCTAATTGAGTCTCTCCATGAGTCGAGTGAACATTATATCGGTGGTGGTGGTTCTGCTGGCCATCGTCTGGATGTTCATGCTAAGCGATGAGGCGGTTTACGGAATTCAGCAGCGCGCGCTAAAAGTTGCTTCGCCGTTCATCAAGGCCCGCCATCAGATTCAAGAGGCTGGTTCTTCGCTTTCGAAGCCAAAATTGTCTTACCAGGAATTGGAAGACGAGTACGAGCGACTGCTGAAGGAGTTGGCCCAGCGCCAGATCCAAACGCAGGCGATGGATCGAATTAACGAGGAGAATAGCGATCTCCGTAAGGCGCTCCAGTTTCGAAAAGGCTCCGCCTTCAACCTGACTGCTGCTGAAGTGATCGGGCGAGAAACATCAACTTGGTATCACACGATGGTGATCAACAAAGGCTCGGATCATGGAGTGACGAAAGACTCGCCCGTGGTGGTGCCTTTGGGGCTGGTGGGCAAAGTCACGTTGGTTCAAAGTACGACGTCGGTGGTCCTTCTTCTTACGGATGAGGCGTGCAAAGTGGCTTCCCGCGTGGACGGAACCAGCCAGGAAGGAATCGTCGAGGGCGACGTCAATCTTTCGGCCGGAGCCGAACGGCTAATCATGGTTCAGGGCGATTTGACGGGCGAACGGGGGGCGATTCACTCCGGGCCGACGCTGCGGCTTCGCTACCTGGAAAAATCCGCCCGAAACATAACCAAGAACATGGAGGTGAGAACATCAGGGCAGGGAGGCATTTTCCCGCCGGATCTTGAACTCGGATCCATCGTTGATGTTATTCCAGGAGACATCACTTCTGAGGCGATCGTCAAATCACACGTCAATTTCGAGACTCTGAAATTTGTCTTCGTAATCATTGGGGAGAAGGAATGATTTTCTGTGGATTGATGTTTCTCCTGCTGGTGCTGACTTTGCTGCTCCAGCTTTTTCTGCCAGTGATCAGCTTCCAATCTGGCGAATTCATGTTTGAGGCGCACGTTTATCTTCCCTGGTCGTTTTTTTACGTGCTCGCTCTCGCGGTTCCGTATCCGGTCATGCTTTTTTTCTCGATCGTGCTCGGTTTTATGTGGGATGCGCATTGGATGACCCCCAGAGGCGACGTGGGTGACCCGGCATTCGGATTGAGCGCAGCGATGTTTTTTCTTTTGGGCTCATTCGTCCATGGAGTCCGCCCGCTCTTCCGTCGGGGGCACTGGGTGTTGCCGATTCTGATGGTGGGATTAGCAGTTTTGATTCAACTGA
Source organism: Verrucomicrobiales bacterium (assembly GCA_047620505.1). GTDB lineage: Bacteria > Verrucomicrobiota > Verrucomicrobiia > Verrucomicrobiales > DEV007 > JBLHKS01. The sequence goes on from JBLHKS010000080.1 coordinate 11,154, forward strand.
TTTGTGAGTATCTTCTGATGAATTTCCAAAGAGGACGTTTTGAGTTCTCGGGGGAAATTTGGTTTAAAATGGTTCTGACTTCGTTCACCGCGATGGTGTTGGCCCCGCTGCTGCTGTTAATCATCGGCAAAGTGGCCAAAAAATGCGGTTATCAGTTAGAATTCGAACAATTCATGTTTCGAAGAGTATATGGCCACCAGATTTAAATTCAGACTCTACCTTCTCGCCCTTTTGGTCGTTGTTGGCGTTAGCGCTCTGGTGTTTCGGCTCTACCAGATACAAGTCGTTGAGCATCAACACTGGCTGAAACAACTGCCTGGAGAAAAGGAGGTCACGGTTCGTGTTCCAGGCGTTCGTGGGGAAATTCGCGATCGTAACGGCATGATCCTCGCCACAAATGAGGCCAGCTACGACGTTACTTTCGACCTCCGTGAAATCGAGCAGCAGTGGCGTCTCGACAATCCCGATATAGACCGCCCCAAGGCGGAGTTCGATGCTCATCGCTCGGGGATGCTGCGATCAAATTCGGAAACCGACATGGTAGAGGTGGTGAACCAGGCGGTGATTCCGCGTTTGGAGGAGCTCGGCCTGGCCAAGGATTTCAACGCGACAAAATTGCAGATGCACTACCGAGGCACGCGCGGGATCGTTCCGTTCACCTACCGAAGAGGGATCGATTTTGCTGATTTCGCGCGATTTGCGGAAAACGACTACGATCTCACAGGAGTCGATATCTCAGTGAAGCCCTCGCGGATTTACCCGCTGGACGCGTTGGCGAGTCATATTCTCGGCTACGTGAAGTTGCCGGATATTGAAACGGTTGATGCCGCGCAGCGTGCGGAATTCAATCACTATGTTCCAGACGATTACGGCGGTGCCGGGATTGAGATGAGCATGGATCGCTACCTTCGAGGTAAGCCAGGCCGTCGAGTTCTTCGCAAAGACGAAAAAGGGAGCATCCGTGAGGAAATCGCTTTTGAGCCTTCTGAACCTGGTGCCGACGTGTATTTGACGATCGATGCTCGGATTCAATACGCGGCGGAAATCGCGGTTCGTGGTATCGGGATTCGCGACGATCCGGAGACTGGCGGGGAAATTAGCGGTCGAGCAGCTGCTGTGGTGATCGATCCGAGAAATGGCGATATTTTGGCGATGGTTTCGACCCCGTCCTTCAATCCAAACGACTTCGTTCCGTCAGTCTCCGTTGAAGATTGGGATCGGTACCTTGCGGACAGAGCTGCGCCAATGTTTAACCGGGCTTTGAGCCAGCACCCGCCGGGATCGACCTTTAAGATTCCGATCGCGTTGGCTGGATGCCTTTCTGATTCGCATCTCAAACCCTACTTTTGCGGGGGTGGCGTTCAGTACGGCAAAAAATACATGAAGTGCTGGATTGCGTCCAAAGGAGGTCGCCATGGCTCCATTTCGATGAGCGATGCGATTAAAAAGTCCTGCAATTGCTACTTTTATCAGTACGGGAACGATACAGGGATCGACAATATTAACATCGTGCTCCCGAAAATGGGCCTTGGCCGCAAGACGGGCATTCCGCTCGATGGGGAAGCCGCAGGGCGTGTTCCCAGTCCGAACTGGCTTCGGATTCAGGGGCTCCAGTGGAGCGACGCGTTCACGGCGATGACCTCAATCGGGCAGGGTTACGCGGAAGCTACGCCGCTGCAGATGGCTTCGGTAACCGCGACCGTCGCCAGCGGCGGAAAAGTCTATCAGCCGCGTCTGATTCGCGAAATTATCGCCAAAGACGGAGAAACGCTTGTTCCGAACAAGCCCGTCTTGAAATACGATCTCGCGGAAGAAGGCCTAACGGCCGACGAGTTGGAATTGGTCAAACGCGGGATGTTTAAAGTCGTTAACGAACAGGGCGGCACTGCGGGGCGAGCGCGCGCCGAGGCTTTCATCATCAGCGGAAAAACTGGCACAGCGCAGACCGGGATTCCCAGCGAACCAACGGATGCTTGGTTCATCGCATTTGCGCCGTACGATGAGCCGGAGTTTGCGGTTTGCATTTATGTGCACAACGGCTATTCCGGCGGAAGCTGTGCGGCTCCGGTAGCGGGGAATATTATCAAGCAAGCCATGGCGATTCGGCATGGCGAAAACTATGATATTGGGGTTAAGCCGGTTGCCGCTGCACGGGGCCATTTCGATCGGATCGAATTGGTTCAGTATGATGATGTATCTCTCGAACAATTTGTGGATGGCGACGACGCGGATGCGTTTGTCGAGTTACCGGAGGACTTCGTAGTCCGACAGTCGCAACCCGCTCCAGAGCCAGTCAACGCGGAGGCGAGACCCTCCATCCGAGATGTGGCTGATGAGCGCGGGTCCGTTCAGAACAATCAACAATCCCCTCGGCCGAAGTGGCGAAATTCGCCTCCTCCCACCGAGAGCAAAAAGAAGAAAAAGGGTGGAGGCTTCAACCTCAACCCGTTCAAAAAGAAAAATCGTTGATGAGTTCAGGTTGTTCAACCCCAGCAGCTGCTGGGGTCGACTGGCGATTTTTTGTCGAGTCGACACAGGTTAGAAATACGGAGACCGGAATGATCCGGATTCTCCATAAACAATTTTCACGTTTACAAGATGTTGAATCGAATTCGAAAACTCTTTGGAGGAAAACGCCTGAATGAAGGCACTCGCATAGTCATAAATTGCGAAAAACTCGAGCAGCGAGTCGCGCTGACCGAAAATGGATCAGTCGAAGAATATGGGGTCGAGCGAGTTAACGACGAGAATATCGTCGGCTCGATCTTTAAGGGAAAAATCAAGAACATTGAGCAAGGCCTGAAGGCCATGTTCGTTGATATCGGCTTAGAGAAAAACGCCTTCCTTCATTTCTGGGATGCGATCCCGGAAGCGCTGGACTCTGGAATGGAGGAGATCAAGCGCGGTGGCTCGGGCAAGGGCGGAGGATCGGGCAAGAAAAAGAAGCAGAACATCGTCTCCAAAGATATTCCCAGCCTCTACCCGGTTGGCTCGGAAGTTCTCGTTCAAGTCACGAAAGGTCCGATCGGAAACAAAGGGCCGCGAATCACCACGAACGTTTCGCTCGCAGGTCGGTTCATGGTTTTGATGCCGCGAAACGATCAATTCGGGATCTCACGAAAAATCGAGGATCCAAAAGAGCGCGCAAGACTGCGAAAAGTGATGGAGCGTCTGCGCCTACCCGAAGGTATGGGCATCATCCTGCGGACGGTTTGCCAGGGCCAGCGTCTACGCTACCTGATTCGCGATCTGAACATCCTCCTTGATCAGTGGGATGAGATCGAAGACAACCGCGAGACGATGAAGGCTCCCTGCTGCGTATTTCGCGAGCCACATATTATCGAGCGCACCGTTCGAGACTTCCTGACTGACGAAGTCGAAGAAGTGATCTGCGATGACGAGGCCATGTGCGAGAAGATGAAGGATCTTGTCGGGCAGATTTCCCGCCGAGCCCGCAAACGGATCAATCTTTACACGGGCCAGGAGCCGCTCTTCGAAAAATTCGGGATTCAGCGCCAGATCGACGACGCTTTTTTCCGCCAGGTTTGGCTGCCGTGTGGTGGTTACCTCGTGATTGACGAAACCGAGGCCCTCATCTCGATCGACGTGAACACGGGCCGAAACAAAGGCGCTGGCGACAAGATGATCCTTGAGACCAACCTTGAAGCCGCGGAAGAAGTCGCGCGGCAACTCCGTCTCCGCAACATCGGGGGGTTGATCGTGGTCGACTTCATCGACATGCGCGCCCGGCGTGACCAGCAGGCTGTCTATCGCAAAATGCGCGACCGCATCAAGCGCGACAAAGCGAAAACTCAGATCCTCCAGATCTCACAGCTGGGCTTGATGGAAATGACGCGACAGCGCTTGAACGAAAGCCTGAACATAACGGTTTCCGAGACTTGCTCCTACTGCGCGGGCAAAGGAGTTGTGAAATCGACGATGACGATGAGCGTCGAGCTACAGCGCAAAATCAACGCCCTGATGTATCGGAAACAGGGCACGACGAAGGATCTCCTCATCGTTGTTCATCCTGATGTGCTGCAGCGACTCAAGTCTGACGACAGTTCGGTCATCGCCGATTTGATGCGGCGTCACAGCGCGAAGTTTACGTTCCGTGGCGACCCGAATTTCCACCGGGAACAGCTCACGATCGCCAACGCCTCATCGGGCGAGGAATACCGAATCTAACCGGCTATTTCGACTCACCCAGAACTGGATAGCGCTCGATCACGGCTTTTGGAATCGTGTCGGGCCATCCTTCGTTCGTTTGGGTAGGCCCTGCGTTCGTGCGGCCGTTGCGGATCGCCTGCGAAAGGTCGTTCACGAGTTGTCCGACCAATTCCGGATGCTCAGCTTCCACGTTTGTCGTCTCGGCAGGGTCGGCTTCCAGATCGAAAAGCTGGACTGGCGGAAGCGATTTGTTTTTGAGTGCTTGAGCCGGCTTCGGCGCGCTCCAGCCACCGGAACCGGGGCAGAGACAGAGCTTCCATTTCCCTTTTCGGATCGCGAACCCGCCGGCGATTGAGTGGTGAATCGTGAACGGCCGAACGTCGTCCATTTTTCCGCGAAGCACGTTTGCGAACGAAAACGAATCCTCGGCCGCGTTCTCCGGAATTTCGGCCGTTTTGCCAATCAGATCGGCGGCTGTCGCGTAAAAATCACTCGCGCAAATAGTCGTGTCTGTCGTCGTCCCTGCGTCGACTTCCCTTGGCCAACGAACAACGAACGGCACGCGGTGTCCGCCCTCAAAAATGTCCGCCTTGTGCCCGCGCCAGTCGCCATTCGGCTTGTGCCCTTTTTCGATCAGAGGTGGGATCTTCGCCGCTGGTGAGCAGCCGTTGTCTGCGGTGAAAAGCACCAAAGTGTCCTCAGCCAAGCCAAGCGCATCCAGTTCAGCGAGCACCTCGCCGACAACCCAATCGGTCTCCATCAGGAAATCGCCGTAGTCGCCGAGCGGCGATTTACCCTTCCAATTTTCGGACGGGACGATCGGCGTGTGTGGGCTTGTCAGGGGCAAGTAGAGGAAGAACGGCTTGTCTGAATTTTCCGCGCTCTTCTTGATGAAAGCCCGGGACTCGCGCGCGAAATCAATTAGGCAATTCACCGCCTCGAAGTCAGCAGCTGCTGGCCCGGGTCGGTGAAACGCTTTGGTGTGTGTCGCCTCAGCCGTTGGCGTCCCGTTTTTGAGATAAACGTAGGGAAACATGTCGAGTGAGGCCGGAATGATGAACGACTCGTCGAAACCCAGATCGGTTGGGCCCCCCGCGACCTTTTTCGTATAGTCGATGTCCCAGCCGCCACCCTTGGTTTCGCCGTTCTGCGCTTCGCGCTTTTCGCCGTCCGGCAATTTTTGCCAGCCGAGCCCGAGGTGCCACTTTCCGACGATCCCGGTCCGGTAGCCGTGCTTTCCGAGGAACCCGGGCAGCGTCAGTCGATCGGTCGGAATCAGCGGTTCGTCGAGACCGAACAGGACGCTCTTTTTCAACCGCGATCGCCAGTTGTAGCGGCCTGTCAGGATTCCGTAGCGCGTCGGCGTGCAGACCGAAGACGTCGTGTGCGCGTCCGTGAAGCGCATCCCCTCAGCGGCGAGCCGGTCGATGTGCGGCGTCGGCGCGAGCCCGCCCGCGTGGGAAACATCGCCATAACCCATGTCATCAGCGAGGATGAAAATAAGATTCGGGGTTTTGGCCGCTGTGGTTCCGAGGAGCGCCAGCATCGCGGCGCAGAAAAGAGTCAATCGCTTCATGCTATTGAGTGGAGCTTCGGGAATGAGAATGACAAGAGCCTTTTTACGAGTTCCTGACAACAAGAGCGGAAAAATCGGATAGGGATGAGTCATGAAATCTGCTCTTCTCACTTCAGCATTCGCGCTTGGCGCGGCTTTGACCATTTTGGCGGCGGAGCCCGAGGCTGGTCCGGAAACTGGAGGCTTGCGAATGAGGTTAACCGTCAGCCCCGCTGAAGCGGGCCATGAAGTCCGCGTCGACATCGAAAACGTCACCAAACAGCCGATCACGATGAAGGCTGGCTGGTGGCACGATACGAATGACGGAAATTTCGCCGAATTCATCGAGGGCGCGCTGAGCGTCGAAACCTGGCCGGCGATCGCGCCGTGGATCGGACAGGTCATGGGCGAGCACCGCACCAAGCCGCAGCCTGAGCAGTTGCTGGCACCTAGCGAGACGTGGTCGACCAGTTGGAAAGCCGACGGAAAGACTCTGAAGTCGCACGTCGCCGATCCGCTCTCTGTGCACAACCCGGAATTTCCGTTTCCCGGGCTCTACGCGGTTCACGGTCTGCTGACGATCGCAATCGCGGACGAGGCCGACGGGGAACGGACCGTCAAGCTTCGCAGCAACGAACAGCTTGTTTCGGTTGGCGGCTCCAAGGCGGCCCCAAAGCACACTCACTGCCAACTCTGGGGCGCGAACGAGGAAGACGAAACGGCCTCGCTTTCGTTAGGTCAGCTGGCGCAGATCGAGAAGGGCGATGAGTTTGAGATCGTAACCGGGATGGGCGAATCGTGGAAATTGACGATCGCTGAAGTCTACCAAGAGAGCTCTCGCGGAAAACTCGAACTGCTCAGGACGAATCCGGAGATCAGACGCGAGGCGAGGTTTCCGGGCAGGAGCGACGAGGCAGCTTTGATTATCGAGAAACTCGAGGCGGCCTCGAATTAATCGTGACGCATTTTGTGTCGAGTTCGGCCTCGAGCATCGAAGCCGATCTCCCAAAGGATATGCAGATAAAATGGGCGTTGTTGCGAGTAGTGAAAGAGTTCGACCACTAACTTGGGATCGTCTTTCAAGTTCCGGTTGTTTTCTCCCCACCACATGTCGAACCCATCCCAAGGACCGTCGCTCGTCTTTCTTTTTGGCTCACCCATGATTTTGACGACTTCTTCTCGTGTCGCTCCCTTCGAAATCGAGTCAAACTGGTGCTGGATGACCCGAATTCGATAAATCGGCCAAAAGAACACGGAAACGAAAAGCAAGGTCGGCACGAGGCAGCCGCAACCGACCAAAACGACTCTTCTCGTCGCATTCAACTTCAGAAACGGAACCCGCTCGCTCACGAATGCGGCGGATCGACGCGCTGCTCCTGAGCGGGCGGCGTCGCGGCATCTCCGCCTTCGTCATCCGAGCACGCGGCCATCGGCAGGGCGCTAACCGCGATTCCCGCAGCGGCGGCACCGACCAGCAGCTGCTGCTTGCGCTTGTTCGAATGTCCGAAGCGTTCGCGGCGGATCTTGAGCGAATTCTTCTCGTGAATCCGGTAGACCACGTTGCGGACTTCGTCGTCGCGGACGAACTCGCCACCAGCTTTGTGGATTCGATCCCAGAGATGATAATCGTCGGCACCGAGGCCAATCGCCCGCTCCTGGTAGTTGCCAGCCTTGAGCGCAATTTTCGTGCGCAGCAGCACGGACGAATGCGGCAACATGTTGTCGTCTGAATTGCCAGTGAACATCGTTTCAACCGGCTTGTTCGGCCAGTGGAGACGCGGCTCGATTTCGCCGTCCTGAAGCGTGTTCAGCATGCAGCCGTAGACGTCTTTACCGGTCGAATCGAGCGTCTTGACCGCGCGCTCGAGGTAGGTCGGCAGGAGCTGATCGTCGTAGTCGAGTGGCTTGTAGAATTCGGTATCGCACTGCGCGACGGCTTGGCGATGAAGCCAGCTGCAGTGCTCGATGTCGGCCTCGAGACCGGTGCAGATCAGCGGAAGATCGAAGCGTTTCGCGAGCCGCTCGCCGAGTTCCCACGGTCCGTCGACGAGGAGCACGACCTTGAATTTGCGATACGTCTGCGTCGCGATGCTGTTGATCGCGTCGTCGAGGTAAGCCGGATCGACGCCGTCGTGAATTCGAACGCCGAAGGTGACGCGAGCGTCGTCGTGCTGAAGCTCGGTTCCCGTGAGTTTGGCGAGCACAGGCCGGTAGGTCGCGGCGAAATTCGAGCCAAGCGAGAGTTTGTCGACGGAAGCGAGGCACTTGACCGGATCGAGCTTGGCCGCTTTGAGAATCGCGGTGTGCGCGGTTTTCGCGAGTCGCTTCGGATTGGAATTCCAATCGATGAGATAGCCGTTCTGGCCATTCTTGATGAACTCGGCGACGCCGCAGGTTTTCGTGACGACGACCGGAATTCCGCAGCTGAGCGCTTCGGCCGCGGTGAGGAGAAATCCCTCTTTTTCGCTGTTGCCGAGCAGCACGTGGCAGCCTTCGAGACGATGCCGATAGCTTAGTGCGTTAAAATCGAGCGGCCGAATATCGAGCCGATCCTCGACGCCGAGCTTCTTCGCAAGCTTCAGCAGCTGCTCAAGCGCCTCGCCCTGCTTTTTAAGTGTGTAATCGAGCCCGGCGGTGTCCGAACCGGTCCAGGCGCGGATCACGATGCGCGGATTCTCAGCGAGAAGGTAAGGAAGGGTCATGATCCCCTTTTCCTCAAGCGGACGGCCCATCCAGCCGACGATGATCCGGCCATTTTTGTCGTAATCGCCCTTGGCCATGCAGAATTCGGTCACCGGCGGCGGCAAAACGCCTGCATTTTCGTGACCGTTTTCGCTCATCCAATCGGAGTAGCGATCGACGACTTTCTGCGAGACGCCCGCGACGGTCATCCCGGTTTTTCCGGCGTAAGCCTTTGAGTAGTAACGCCATCCGGCGTCGTTCCAGCTGTGAAGCACCGTCGCCGTCGGTCGTTCCGGAAGCCCGTCGACATTGCCGTAGCTCAAAAAGTAGCTGCTCGGATTCGCCGGCGCTTCCCGGGTGATTTTCCCGCAGGTGAAGCCGTTTTTCACCGCCGCGTCGAGCAGCGGCATGTCATCGGACTGACTATAAAGAGTGGTGCGATCACGAACCCAGTCCGGCAGGGTCTCGATGTAGCGCAGAACAGCCGTCTGCGCGCCGCCGAGGGCCATGTTGTGGGTGACGAAGCAGGGGGCGATTTGGGGAAGCAAAGGATGATCCATGGGTCCGAGGAGTCGGTGCAGTTTTCGCGGTTTGCGCTCAATCTACGGAGATTTCCGCCGGGAGCAATTTCCCCCGATGGAGCGCGCTTTAGACACGCTCTTTTTGACCCGAACTTTCCGAATTCCTTCAGAAAAAGGCGTCGCGCCTCGCTTCGATCTCGCGCCAGCCCACCGGCACGCCGAGTCGCGATTTCGTTCAGAGCCAATCGGGTTTGTGCTCGCGCCACCACGATTTCGTCCGCTTCCACCAAGTGTCCGGCTTCTGCTCGTTGAAAATCAAGAGCTTCTGCTCAGCGTCGTAGCGGACGCTCGAGCCCGCCGTGTTTTCCAGATACCAATCCAGCAGCTGCTGAGGCGAGGTGTCGCGAAAGCTGAAGTCCGGTGGGAGCGCCGCGGGTTTGATTCCGTCAAGCTCAAACCAGAGCAATGCCTCTACCTTCACCGCTGACTCCGTGGCATGACCGATCGCATTTAAAAGTCTCCCCTCCGAATAGCTGATCGTCGATCCCTGGATTTCGGCTTGAACGGAAACTCGGGGCATCCGGACTTCGAACAGATTCTCGATCTGCCTGGAGTTCGGCATTTCCGGCAGCTCTTCAATGCTGAACCGCTGAAATTCGGTCAAATCGGCGGCTGGCACGGCGATCTCGATTGCAGTGTCGTGCCAGATTCGCAATTCGAAATCGAGGATCGCCCATTGGTCAGCGAAACGGGCAAAGTTTTCGTCGCGGGGAAATGCATTCGCCGCCGCCGCGCCAGTTCTGACATCGAATGCCGCCGTGTGCCTGAGCTTGTGATTAATTGGGGCACCGTCTCTTGAGCGAATCAAAAGCCGAAGGAGGGGGCGATCCGTGTGCGGATCCAAATGAAACCAGCCAGCCGGCACGCCTTGAGACTTCAGTTCGGACTCAGAGCAAAACGCTCCCGTTTCCGGGGCGCGAAACTTCACCGGATAGGTCCAATCGCGAATCTGCATTTCGATTGGAATTTGATCATCCGGGCCCGGAACCCAGACGGCGACGCCGATGAGCTCAAATCGATGATTCTCAAAACTCGGCAGCGGTGTTCGGTCGATGTAGTGGGTGTTGGCCAGGTAGCTCTCGGTCTCGCGGCTCTCCGTTGGCGAGCTGTGAAATCGCGGGCTGCTCTCAAGAAGGTAGAAAAACACCGCCGCCGCCACGAACAGGATCACGAGCACGGCGCCGAACCATTTCCGCCAGGATGATTTTCGTTTCGCGCTCATTTCAGCCAATTCGGTTTGGTTCGTTTCCACCACGCCTTGATTCGATCCCATCTCGAATTGCGCTCTTCGTTGAAAACCAGAAAGCCGGTCTCCTCATCGATCCGCGCGTTCGCTTCCGGCGTGTTTTCCAGATACCAATCCAGCAGCTGCTGAGGCGAGGTGTCGTGAAATGTCAGATCATCGGGAAGCGCTTCCGGCTGCGAAACTCTCCAGCAGTAGCGCTTGATTTGGAATGGCATCTGAACGGCCTCGGCAATGGACTCAAGAAAATCGCGCTCCGAACTGACTACAAATCCGAAATTTGGAGGAAGAGTCAACCTCGGCATCCGGACTTCAAAGAGGCTTTCGATCGAACGCAGATTCGGAAGGTCGGGCAAGCCCGCGATCTCGAACATCAGCTCGGTTTTTTGTGGAAGAAAAACGAGGTTCATCGGGCCTTTGGTCTTCGGCGCGCGAGTCCACATCATCTCGAGGAGTCCGAGTTCGCCGTGCGCCCAATCCCAACGGTAATTTCCGGTCTCGTCATCGAGAATTCCCACGTGTCGGCCGAACGCCCCGGCTGAACTCCGCAGCAGAGCCTGCCGCTCCTGCCAACCGCGATGCCTGGTGATCGCCGCAAAAGGTGGCGTGATGCCGGGACGAACATTCCCCTTAATAAATGGCTCGAGCAGCCCCATGTCTTCGCCCGGTGCCAGAGGGTGGGTCGCGCTGATCGACGACAGCGCTCTAATTCCGATTCCTTCAGCCGCGAATTGAAGCCGGAGCCGGTCTCCAAAAACCGCCTGCTTGCCAACGCTCATCGGCAATTCGGCAAACATCGGTTCCCCGGTCAAACCGATGGCCCAGATCTTCACCGGCGTGTCGCGCCAGGCGTTCAACAAGAGGTCCATCCGAGTCCACGGTCCCGACGTCGAAGCCGAATGCATGTGGCTCGGATTCACCCGCGCGCCCGTCCGCGCATCCACAAGAATCGGACCATAAATTTGCGTAACCGGCATGTTTTCCGAACGGAAAATCAAGCGGATCCATGGCTTCTGATCATGTTGAGAAATTTGGGACGAATTCCAATCCTTTGGAATCTTCAATCGCTCTAACTCGTCCGAATCGAATGATTGCAGGCTTTCCGGATCCCGAAATCGCATCGACGCGCGCCATTCCGGATCGTCCCGATCGTCGTCCGGCTCAGGATGCCAGGTCGCGAACGCAAACAGCTCAATCTCGTCGTCACCCAGCAGCTGCTGGGTCCACGCGTTCGGCAAATCGGTCAACGGCGTTGGCTTCTCAGTTTCCCAGGTCAAAACGAACTCCCCACCAAGACCCTCGACCCGGCGCGGCCGGTCCATTTCGTGACGCGCTGCGTGTCCCCGTGGCGGCTCTTTGAATGACTCTAAAATCTGCCCGGTCGGCACTGGGAAGGCCCCGTGGTACCCGGTTTCTATGCGCGGTTCCGTCGGCGAACTGAAGAGTCGCGGCGTCGCGTTCAGCAGATAGAAGAAAACGCCAGCGCCCACGAAAAGCAGGAACCCGAGAATCAGCCAGACGCGTCGAAAGCGCTTCATGGGAAACTCATACCTGGAGCAGCCCGCCTCGTCGACCTTCGATCCAGATTACTTTCGGAAATCCAGGCAGGTGACCACGTTTCCTTCTCGGCTGACTCCGCGAAGGTAGAGCAAGCCGTCCTTGAACGCTGGCGAAACCGACCCGTTGTTCCAATTGCGGTGAACCTGGTGGCGGCCGATCATGTTGAAGCCATCGGGACTGGCGGAGCCGAGCACCAGCTCGCCATTCTCAAGATAGACGACCAGGGTGTTGTCGATCACGAACGTGTTTCCCGGCCCCTGGACCGAATCTTCCGTCCATTTTGTCTGACCGCTCTCAAAGTCGATGCAGACCAGCGGGCCGCGAGAGTGCTGGCCAGAGACGTCGTACATGTGGCCTTGTGAGAGCGTCGGGGTGTTGAGAAACGCGCCGTCCCGCGGAATGTCCCACTTTTGGCGAGGCGAAGCGCCCAGCGTGATCTTTTCTTTGCCGAAAAAGACGCTATCGCCAGCTTCGTCGAGAATCGGCGACGGGATCGCGTGGCCGATCGAACCGGGCTTCGGATACTCCAGCAGCTGCCGGCCGGATTCGAGGTCGAGCCCGATGAGTTGATCGTATTTGAAAACGAGCACGGCCGCCTTCCCGCGAATCTCAGCCGGAACTGGCGAGGCGTATCCAGCTGTGAAATCGCCGGACTTCCACACGAGTTGTCCCGTGGTTTTGTCGAAAGCGATCGTCGAAGCTCCGTTCGATCCGCCAGCGTCGACGATCACGAGGTTGCCCGTGATCAGCGGCGTTCCAGCGTAACCCCAATCGTGAGGCATCCCGCCCTGATCCGAAATCAGATGGGTCTGCCAGACGACTTCGCCGCTCTCAGCTTCGAGGCAAACGAACTCCCCTGAATTCTGTAACGCGTAAACTCGGCCGCCGTCCAACGCAGGCGTCGCGCCGCTGCCGTGGCGCTCGAACATTCGATCGGGCGTGTTGTGAAACTGCCAGAGCTCTTCGCCAGTCACGGCGTCGATCGCGAAGACCGTTTCGCGATTTTCGCCTTTATCCCAACCCTGAGTGAACAGCCGATTCTCGGAGTCGATCGTGCAACCAGAATGGCCTTCCGCGACGACGGTCCGCCAGAGAATTTTCGGCTCGTCGATGTCCCAGGCCCAGCTTCCGCCAGTCGAGATCGACCCGTTCCGATCCGGCCCGAGGTAGATCGCTGCGGTGTTCGAAGAAGAGGCCGAAGCTGTCGAGGGAGCTCGGCCTTGGCCTTCGATGAAAACTCGATCATCGGCGCTCAGCTGGTCGAGCGGGACGCGGACTTCGCGACCCTGAAATTTCAAAACTACGTTGGCTCCCTCAACTCGCACAAAGTCAGCTTCGATCTTTTTGCCAGAATTCTGCTGCGTCCAGATTCGGGCCTCAGCGCCGCTCACGGCGAGGATGATCGTCAGGACAAGAATGGGGAGTGAATGCGATTTCATACCCCATATTCGAAAACGAACTTCGCCGGTCGCAAACTTTCTGAACTTTTTTTCGCGACCGCCGATTCCCAACCGATAACTTGGCCGACGATGGCCGAGAAAAACCAGTTCGAGACCACTCACTGGAGCATCGTCGTTCGCGCGCGAGGCGAAAGCGGCGCGGCTCTTCGCGCTCTGGAATCGCTCTGCCAAACCTACTGGTTTCCGCTCTACGCCTTCGCTCGGCGGTCCGGCTTCACCAAAGCCGACGCCGAAGATCTCGTCCAGGGCTACTTCGCGCACGCCGTCGAGCAGCGCCTCTTCGCACGGGCTGACGCCGAACGTGGGAAGCTCCGAACTTTTCTCCTGACCACTTTCCGGCGTTACCTCACCGACGAAGCCCGCCGCGCTGCCGCGCAAAAACGCGGAGGGTCGGCTGAGTTCGTTTCGTTCGACGCGAGCGAGGCGGAAACGTGGTACGATTCCCAGCAGCTGCTGGACGAGTCGCCGGAAACCGTTTTCGATCGGCAGTGGGCGATGACCGTGATGGAGAACGCGCTTCGCAAGCTGCGCGAAAATTGGAAGACCCGCGGAAAGCTCGAACAATTTGATGCGCTCCGGCCGTTTCTGACCGCGCCGCCTGAGCAAAACGCCTACGCGGAAGTCGGCGCTCGAACCGGGCTCGGCCTCAGCGGAGTGAAGTCGGCGGTGTCGCGTCTGCGGGCTCAATTCGGCGAAACGCTGCGGTCGCAAGTTCGCGAGACGCAGCTGGATCAAGCTAACTTCGAAGAAGAGATGCAAGCCCTTTTCCATGCCTTCGCCTGACCGATGAGCAGCGAATCTCCAGGCCGACTCATCGATGGTCTCGACCCCCAGCAGCTGCTGGCCGAGGGGCTCGCCGATCGCGAAACGCCGCTGCCCCAGGTTTCCGGTTTCGAGCTTCGCGGCAAGCTCGGTGAAGGCGGGATGGGCGCGGTCTACCGGGCTTGGCAAGCCAATCTTGGCCGCGAAGTCGCGTTGAAACTCGTCCGTCCAGAAGTCGAAGCGAGCGGTCCGGTTTTCGAACGTCTCGAACGCGAAGCACGAGCGATGGCGCGGCTCAGCCACCCTAACATTGTCGCCATTCACGAGTTTCTCCGGCTCGATGATGCGGACGACAGCGCGGCGATCGTGATGGAGCTGATCGAAGGCGAAACGCTCCGGACTCTGCTTTCGCGAAACGAATCTGGACTGCCGGTCGGGCAGGCGCTTCAGCTCGCGCGGCAGATCGGCTCGGCGCTCGCGGCGGCGCACAAGGCTGGACTTGTTCATCGCGATGTTAAGCCAGAAAATATTCTCATCGATCTCGATGGCGCGGCCCACGTTGCGGACTTCGGGCTCGCCCTGCCGATTGATCAAGACTCGACGCGGCTGACGCGATCGGGAACCACCGTCGGCACCCTCGCCTACGTCGCTCCGGAACAGCTGGAGGGCGATTCCGTCGACGCGCGCGCCGATCAATTCAGCTTCGCCGTGGTGATCTACGAAATGCTGGCTGGCATTCGTCCTCATGGCGTTGTCGAGCCGCCTGACGAGCTGCGAAAAGAGATTTCGCCCGCCTTGGGCACGGCGCTTCTCAAGGCGATGCGCCGCCGGCCCGAAGACCGATTTTCGAGCATTCCCAAGCTCCTCGCCGCCCTTCATTCGCGCTCCACACGCAAACGCAAGCGTCGGTCTTCACGCCGGAAAGCAATCTGGGCTGGCGCGATTTTGGTGCCCGTGATGTTGGGACTCGGGGCCCTGTTTTTCTTCTTGATCCAGTCCGATGGCTGGACCGACCTGCTGCCGAAGGCCCTAACCGATGGCGAAATCATCTACGGCGACTGGCGTCCGGCCGCCGACGGAAAAGGCATCATCGCCAACGGCAAGTCCGTGCTCCGCCTGCCGGTCAGCGCCACCGAACTTGGCGAAAGCTACGATGTGCTGATTTCCGTTCGTCAGGACGAACGGCCAGACGGTTTCGCCCTGATTTTTCAAAGTGATCGCGGCTTCGGTTCCTGGGATTTCAATCTCTGGGGCGATTCCGGGCTTAGCGGAGTTCAGAAAATCAACGGCAAGCAACTTTCAGACGCCAACGGCCAGCGAATCGATTTGGGAATCGGCAAGACTCGCAATTTCCGCCTCGAAATTCGCCCCGGCCACTTCGCTCTTTTTGAAGACGGCGGCGAGCAAATCAAAGCCTATATTTTGAAGCCCACAGCCGAGTTAATGTTGGCTTGGCCTTGGGACGACAAGCCGAGAGAAGGCCTCGCAATCAGTAATTCAGACGCGCCGACGGTTTTTGAGCGAGTCGCCTGGCGGAAAGTCGAATCGTAGTTTTTCAGCGCTTTCGAATCTGCTCAGCCATTTAGTTTGACTTGTGCTCCCACCACAGACCAAGCGCCACGCCAATTACAATGATGACCAGTCCGAGGTTCATCGCCAAGTCAGCAGGCGAAACAAATTGATAAATGCCAAAAGCGATTCCGCCCGAAACAATCACACAGGCGGCAAACCGCAGATGACTAAGCGCACCAAAAAAACTCAGGATAAGGTCCAACATTCGATCCTTGGAGCCTATCACCTCTTCCGAATCTGCTCAGCCAGATAATCTCGATATTTCCGAAACTTCGCCAGCCGTTCAGGATCGGTCTCGCCGAGGTTTTTCGCTTCGTTAGGGTCTTCAGCAAGGTTTGAACAGAAACTCGCCGTCGTTCGGCGTTTCGACGTACTTCCAATCGCCGTCGCGAACAGCCGACCGCGGCTTGGGCTCGAGTTCCGCGTGCGCGCCGAGTTCCCAGAAGTGTTCGGTCAGCAATCGGCTCGCCTCCGAAAAGGGTTGGCCCAAGCCGAGGCGGCAAGTCACCTTTTTTGCTCTTTTTGAAGAAGGCGGCGAGCAAATCAAAGCCTATACTTTGAAGCCCACAGCCGAGTTGATGTTAGCTTGGCCTTGGAACAGTGTGCTGAGGGAAGGCCTCGCGATCAGCAACTCGGACGCGCCGACTGTTTTCGAACGAGTCGCCTGGAGGCGAGTCAAATTGTAGCCGCCTTCGTCTAATTTTCGATGAACCAGATTTCCAAATTTTGCCAGCAGCTGCTGATCGCGATTTTCGCGATGACGGTCGCGATCGGGGATGATCGCGAGGCGCATTGGTCGTTTCAGCAGCTTCAAAAACCAGACGCGCCGG
This sequence comes from Verrucomicrobiales bacterium, assembly GCA_047620505.1. Taxonomy (GTDB): domain Bacteria; phylum Verrucomicrobiota; class Verrucomicrobiia; order Verrucomicrobiales; family DEV007; genus JBLHKS01. The sequence goes on from JBLHKS010000080.1 coordinate 27,569, forward strand.
AGGTAAAAAACGAATTCTGGGTCCGCAACGAAATCGATCGGTTCGTCGTCGCGAAGCTCGAAGCCGAGGGCTTGAAACCCGTCGTCGAGGCGGACAAAATAACTTTGATTCGCCGCCTGACTCTCGACCTGACCGGCCTTCCGCCGACCATCGCAGAGATCGACGCGTTCCTCGCTGACAAGTCCGAAAACGCTTACGAAAAACTCGTCGATCAGCTCCTCGATTCCCCTCATTACGGCGAGCGCTGGGGCCGGCACTGGCTCGACGTCGCGCGCTACGTCCAGGGCGAAATCAAGGTCCCCGGAGTCAATAAAATCGACATGGCTGAGCCGTTTCGGGATTACGTAATCCGCTCTCTCAACGCAGACAAGCCCTTCGATCGATTCGTGACTGAGCAGCTTGCCGGCGACCTTCTTCCTGAAGCTCCGGACGGAAATTTCGACCAACTGATCGCGCCTGCCTTTCTCTCGATCGGTCCCTGGTTCGACGAGTGCCCGGATCCTAACACGCTTCGAATGGACATCATCGATGAGCAGATTTCGGCCGTTTCCCAAGCCTTTCTCGGTCTGAATTTCGGTTGCGCGCGCTGTCACGATCACAAATTCGATCCGATCCCGACAAAGGATTATTACGCGCTTGCTGGGATTTTTGGGAGCACTCGGATCATCGGCGCGATGAACGAAAACTGGCGCGACGGGCGGTTGCGCCTGACTCAACGGCTGGCAAGCGAAGAGGCGACGAAAGAGGCTGATCTTCGGAGTCAGGCGGCCGAGCGTTTGCGCGGTGAGCGCTTCCGAATTCTGGAAAAAGAGCGCCGGCAGCTGCTGAGTCAGTTGGAGGCGAAAATGCCTGCTTACGAAGTCGTCGCGCGGAGTTTGCCCGCGCCCGTCACGATCAAAATCGAGGCCGAAGACTATCACGGCCAGAACAACGTTCGCCGCGTCACCGTCGGGCGGATGAAAGTCGTCGAAACGCAGATCCCGACGAAGCAGTGGCTGCGCTTCCACCCCAAAGCGCCGGAGGCTGGAACCTACTCGATTTACCTGCGATACGCC
>JBLHKS010000081.1:0-27908 GCA_047620505.1 Verrucomicrobiales bacterium
TCGCCCTGTCGCCCTGTCGCCCTGTCGCCCTGTCGCCCTGTCGCCCTGTCGCCCTGTCGCCCTGTCGCCCTGTCGCCCTGTCGCCCTGTCGCCCTGTCGCCCTGTCGCCCTGTCGCCCTGTCGCCCTGTGCTGCGTCGCAAACGGCCAGGCACGGAGCCCGCGCCACCGGTAGCCCGCGACGAAGCCAACCTTGAACCCGCCGTCGACTGGCGGGACTGAATCCCAGGAGTTTCAATGATCGCGGCACGAGTTGGCGTTGATCCGCGGGCAGCGCCCGAAAACCCGTGGTCGAATCGACCGGTTTTCTGCGGGGACAGAGACGAACGCCCGGCATCTCGAATGCGGCGCGGAGAAGGTCATGCCCATCGGTCTATTAACCTACCGGACTTTTTGGCTTCACAGTGCGCACTAGCCGACGTCAGAAACCTCAAACCTGCAATCCACCGAACCAAATCGAATTCGATCGCCGCTCGAAAGCACCTGCTGGACGACCTGTTTGTCGTTCACAAAAGTGCCGCAGGTGGATCCCAGATCGAAGAGTTCGTGGATCCCGTTTCCAGAATCGGCCACTCGAGCGTGTTCGCCGGAAACGTGCATGTCATCGATATCGAGATCATTGTGAGAGCCGCGACCGATGGTGATGCGGCCTTTGGCTGGTACAGCGGCGTACTCTCCACTTTCGACCAGAACCAATCTGCCAATCCGCTTTGGAGCAGAAAGGGCGGGCCCGCTGGTTCTGGGCGCGCTCGCCGGATTGGTGGTCGGTCTAGGATCGCTCTGGGCGATTATCGCGCTGAACAACGAATGGATCGGCGAGTTCCGCGCGAAGTTTGAGAGCGAACCCGAGCAGCTGCTGGCGCATTAGAGCGTGCCGCCGGAAGTCTGGTTGGATTTCGCCGAAGCCGAGAAAGCGCGCGATGAAAAAGACGTCGGTTTCGCGGCTTGGTTGCTTGGAGGGATCATTGCCCTGATTCTGCTTCTGGTCCTGTGGTCGCCAATCGGATTATTCGGCGGCGCGCTGCCGATTTCCATCGGAGCGGGGGCTGGAGCCGCGGCGCTTGGCTGGCTGTTTTATCGAATTGTCGCCAACGCGAACTACCGCTGGAGACGCAGCCAGAGAGCCGTCGAAATCTGGATTCGTCCGGACGGGATGCGGATCAACCGCCGAATCGTCTACTGGAATCAATCCAACGCGGTTCTGACCGCCGCGAGAGTCGAGAAACCAGTTGAAGCCACGCGTTATGGAATTCTCGAAGTCAGCGTCCGCGTGACTGGCCATCACCCATCACCCATCACCCATCACCCATCACCCATCACCCATCACCCATCACCCATCACCCATCACCCATCACCCATCACCCATCACCCATCACCCATCACCACCCATCACCCATCACCCATCACCCATCACCCATCACCCATCACCCATCACCCATCACCCATCAGCATCGCGTCCCCGTGCCGGAAGACGCAGCCTCAGCAGCTGCCGAGACGGTCGCCAGACTCAGCGCAGCGTGATCGCCGTCCAAACCAAGTGCCGAACCGGCAAGATCGGTTGCACCCCTCCAACCCCGGTCCGATGGCGACTCGGGAGCGGCAGGGCCGAAAGCAAAATTGCTGCTATCAGTTAGATTCGGATATCGATCCAACAGGCACCTTCCGTCTGCGATTTGCGATTTCAGAGAATCGGTCGGCTTTCTAAACGATCTGAGCAGATCGGGTGCGACCAATCTCGGTGGTTAGCCAAGCCGGGAACAGGAGTTAACGAACTCGAATGTATTCGCAGATCAAGGTTTTGGACTCAATTGGCCTTGGCAGAAATGATTCCCGCCTCCGTCATCTCCGCAGCATCTCAAGAGCTGAACTCACTCGCCGAGGGCGAACGGCGGCTATTGAGCGAAGAGGAGGTCGCCCATTTCACTAACTGATCAAGCCATGAACTGCTTGATGGACCCTTTCTGGTCCAGCTTTTTGCGGGCCATCTCCAGATCGAGGTCACCGTAGTGCTCGATGGGATTGCCGTGGGCGTTAAGCAGGGTGGTGTACCAGTTGCCCAGGGTCTTGTGACCTTCCACACCGAGATGCGGTAGGCGGATGTAGCGGCCAGCCATGTCGAGGTTGCAGTTGCGACCCGTCATCACAACAAAGGGCGACTCGATACCGATGCCGTGGTGGGTCTCTCCGTTTTCCGGGAAGTACATGATCATGGTGTTGTCAAACATGGCGCCCTTGCCTTCAGGCGTCGCTTTGAGCTCTTCGACCAGGGTCTTGATCTGGTTGACGTGACTGATGCGGATCTGCTCGCGGGTCTTCCAGGCGGGAACGCCACCAAAGGCCTCATCGTGGCCGAGGGGGTGGATGCCAACGCGATCGGTTTCGTTACCAGGCAGCCCGGTTATGGGCGTGCCGAGGTCATCTATCGTGTAGGTGACTACATTGGTCAGGCCAGCTCGGAGCGCGGACACTAGCACATGGGTCATCGCGGCCTGTTTCTCGGGAGTGCTGGCATTGGCGCCGCCACCCGCGTGAACATCCGAAATTTCCGGCAGCTGCTGGGCCAGCGAGCCGGACATCTCGATGAGCTGCTTGTTGCGATCGCGGATGACCTCGATGGACTCGATCTGGTCTTCCTGCCGCTTCCTTTCGTGGCCCTTGATGCCGGCAATCTCGAGACCCTCCTTGCCCTGCAGGAAGGAGAGCATGTCGTTGTCGGAATTCACCGCATCGGGATTGAGCACTGATTTGAAGAGTTCGTTGCGGGCGGTTTCGGGGTCGGCGTAGCAATAGTTGCGGGTCTGCGGCGCGGGCGCTGAGTAGCCGGAGGCGATCCCGGCGCGACCTTGGGCGAAAGACAGCTCGACGTGGCCGAATGGCGAGGGAAAGAGCTTGGCCAATTCAAAATCGACGGTGGTACGCTTTATCGCGCTCAGGGTATTGCGGTTAGACTTGAAACAGCCCATCACCGAGGAAAACGAAAAGTGGATGTTCTCACTCATCTTGGCGGACAAACCCTGAAGGATGGTCATGTGCTCCTTATGCTCGTCGAGCCCACGCAACCACAGCGGAAGCTCGTGCTTGCTGAGATCGGCTTCGAAGGCTTGCTTGTCCTCATCCAGCTTCTTCTGCTCGCCGGAGAAGTCGACAGGCGCGCATTCGAGCGGGCGCAATCCGCTGGACTTGCGGATGAAGATGAAGCGCTTGGGCATGCCGCCCGCATTGGGGCCTTGGGGATTGGCGAACAACTGATTGAATGAGGGGGCGAGAGCCATCGCCCCCGAGCCGAGGGCGGCGGATTTGAAGAAGTGTCTGCGGTCGATCATGGCGATTGAGGGATGAGTGCGTGGTTATTCTTCGATCGGTTTGCGAAAGATAAAAGAGTCGGAAGTCAGCAGGGAAACAATCACGGCATCGAAGCTGCCGCCGCTTTTCAGATAGGCCTCTTCGGCATTGATGAGCGTCTTGGAGTCGGAGAGGAATTCGTTACGGCCCATGAAGTAGCGGAAGGCGTGTCGAATGAAGGACTGGCGGACGCGGCGCGACTTGGACAGACGGTCAACGAGGTCGATCGCATCTTTCAGATCACCATCCAGGGAAGGATCCTGCGTCCCTTCGAGGTGACCGGTCGCATCCACGGTCAAGGTCTTGAAGATGTCCCGAATGTCATAGAGATGGTTATCCCGCTTGGGCTTGTCGGGCCTCTTCTCGATCAAGTGCTCGGGATACTCGAGCGACTCCTCGGTGCGGAAACGGCCGAAATCGTCATACATCTCGAAGGTGTTGCCCAAAGGATTCATTTTTACATGACAGTGCCAGCAGCTGCTGGTCTCGGTGGCCATGGTCAGGCGTTGGCGCAAGGTTTTGTCGTGATCCTCCGGGATCTGAGCGTCCACGGTGATGGGCACGTCAGGAATGGTGTCGGCCAGGAGCTTTTCACGCACGAACTTACCGCGATGAACCGGGTCGGTCTCCGTGTTGAAGGCGTGGGCCACCAGCCAGGCGGGGTGAGTCAGCATGCCCTTGCGGTTGGGAACCTTCATCGGCTGGTCGGGCGACCAATGCCAGTTGGCCTTCGAGAATCCCCAGAAATTGGCGACGTTCCCGCCCCACATAAACTGCGTGCCGTAGCCGCGGGACAGGTCGAAAGGAGCTGCATGTTTCTGCCCCTTGTCGAGCCGAGCCGTAATGGAAGCCATCGATCTCTTGAAGTGCGACATTGCGGTCCCTGACCCAAAGCGGGCATCGAGTTTGTCCGGGTCCACATGCCTCATCTTGATCTCCTTCATGAAGTCGTAGTGCTCCGCGAGGTCTTCCTGATCGAAATTCTCCCAATCCGTGTCCTTGAAGTATTCGTAGATGCTTTTGATGTGCTCGGAAAGTTCACGCATGCGCTCGTTGTCGCCGTCGTGGTAGACGTAGAACTCCTCAGTGCCGACCAGCTCCTCGAACACGTTGGCATCGTTCTCAAGAATGTGTTCCACAAGGCGGTCGGCCTCGTTGACCAAGCGGTTGGTCGATTGGCTCAAGCGGTCGCCGCCGAAGCGTTTCTCGTCCTTGAAGATTTCCAATGCCTTGGGATAGCCGAAGAACTCGCGGAAGAAGCGCAGCTCGCGAATGGGCATGGCCGTACTGTTGTCGCCATATCTTCTGTCCTCGAGGATGGGATCGATGATAGTGCGGATCTGACGGTTGGCCAACAGGCGCTCGACCTCGCGCTTATAGTCCTCGCGGGTGTTGAGCCGCCCTTCTTCGGCAGCCGCGACCAACTCGGCATCGGGGCTCTGGTCGGTGAGGGCGTAGGCGAGGGCGTAACTTGCATCCCGCGGTGACATCATGCGGCAGCCGTGCTCGTCGGGATCGCCAACGCCAAGCTCGTTGCGATAGGCGAATTCGGTCGTGAGCAGGAAAGTCTGGATCAGCTTCTGCACCGCCTTGCGACGGCCAAGTTTCTCAGTGTAGGACCTGACCAGGCCGAGGTAGTCAGCAGTCTCCACGCCGGTGGGAGGCCGCTCGAGAATGAGAGTGGAGAGTTCGTGGATGAGTTGGGTGAAAAGCTCATCGGAGGGCGCGCCAGCCTCGATGCGCTGCTGCGCGAAGTCCTGCTCCCAATCGCTCATGCACTTCTCGATGATGTCCGAATAGAAATCGCCCTCCATGCGGTGCTTGACGATCGCAGTATGAATCGCTGCCATCTCCTCCTCGGCGAGAGGCTCGTATTCCAGCGGTTTGATCTTGCGCTTCTTCCCTTCGGTGGCCTCTCGGATCTCCACCATGTACTCGCGCAGGATTCCCATGCGGGCCTGAATCGTCCTCTCGTGATCACCAGCGAAAAACCAGGTCCGCTCGCAAAGTTCGCGAAATTCATCGTCGGACAATTTGGAAAATTCTGGCTGATAGAGATAACGGAACACCGTGTTCTCGCCCTCCAGTCTACCCAGCATGCCAATCGCAACATGAGGCGCGCGTTTGTAACTTTCTCCCTTCTCAAGCTCCTTGAGTGGATTCAGCTTCACCGGCACAAACTTCGGCAACAGAGACTCATGCGTGTCGCCCTGGATCTCGGCACAGACTCTGGCGATGTGGTTCCCCAGGAATTCGCGCCGGGCTGCCAGCGTTGCCAGATGACTCTCCTCCATTGCCAGAATCTCAACGACCGCCGGCAGATACGGATCCTTGCTTTTGCTGTACTTGGGAACCAGCGACTCGGTCATGTGCTCCGCAACCTCCTGTGAATTGGTGAGCATGCCCGAAAGATGGCCGCCGGTCAGATCTCCCGTGGCGTAGTAGCGGACGCCGACTGTCTTCGGCAGCAGAAAGGGATTGGAGATTCCCAATTGTTCGAAGCGCTTGCTTCCCAACACCTCGTGGCGCTTGCCCCCGCTTCCCAGCATCGTCTTGCCTCTGAGGATGCGCTGAAATTTGGCGTTGTAGATGTATTCGCTGATCAACCAGCGGCGGTCTGTGGTGTAAGCCGGCACATCCCTGAATTCGCCCGAGAACAACTTCTCGTGATCGACGTAGTTGCCGAATTCCGGTTTCCGCAGCTTGCCCTCCAGGGTGGAGGCATCGTGCTTGGCCAGCTCGCGCGAAATGAATCCCAGGATTGCCCTTCGGTCCGCTTCGCTCGGGCGTGCCTTCTTCTTCGGCGGCATGTGGTCAAAGTAGACCTGCTCCTGCATCCGATTGAGGAGGTTGAGGCGTTTGCCAAGGCCCAGCTCAGCAAGATTGTCCAGCTGAATATCCCCTCTCTGGTCCTCGTCGTCATGGCAGTTGTAGCAATGCGAGGCGAGAATATCGTCGGTTTCGTCCGAAAGGTGGAACTTGGAAGGCTCAGCCAGTGACTCAGCCATCCCCCTCGCAGCAACAAAAAACGCGCATACCAAGAGAATGGCGGCGCACGAGATGATTGAGTGGTTCATGTGGGTTCCCTGAACCCTTGAGGTTGAATCATACCCAGAGCGTGGCAACAAAAATTAAGGTCCCGGCGAACGAACTGAATTCATGGGAATTGTTGGATCGTTGGGACTGCTGCTACGTATCCGTAGCTGGGGCGGCGCGAGCCTTGCGGAAACTGCTGGTGATGAGATTCTCAGGTTCGTCATTAGTTTGCTGGCGGGCGCACGGAGACGCCGATTACGAATGGATGATGCGACCGGCCTTCGGGAGGAGTAATCATTCTTATACGGACGGAGGCTGTCAGTCTGGACAATCGGCCCATTACTCAGGCCAAATGGGCCCTTCTAGTGACTCCGCATGGATCGTCGATTTCATGGTTCATCACGCGAAAATGGGGAACAACGCCGTTCCCTCAAGTCGGGGCCCAAAACCTAGGAAAGCGGTACCCTCAGTCCTTCCCGAGGATCATTCGGAACAGTTCGTGTCGCTGCTCCTTGCGGACACTACGAAACGACTCGAACCGAACGTGGTGATCCGGCTGCGCAGGATCGTAGCGGATACCCCACAGCGGGACGGCGGAATTGGGCAGCATCGCGTAGCGGAAGTCTCCCAACACCTCGGGCTGGTCCGGATGGTGGGCGAGATAGCGGCTGGAGAAGTGGTCGAAGCGATCGAGGTCGTTCGCCAGTGTGCTGGCAGGCGGCAGGTCACGCTTGAGCGCATCCGCGTCCAGGGCGGGAACGGACGTGCCGACATAGGTTCGCTCCGATCCCGTCAACCCGACGCGAACCGCATCTACATGGAACGTGCCCTCGTGGCGGTAGATGCTGCGCCACAGGACCAGGTTTCCGATGGAAGGTTTCACGGTCGCCATGTCCGCTCCGGCGTGCCCCCGTTGCGCGATGATACCGGCCTGCACCCGCGAGGCCCGTGTGTTCTGGACAACTCCGAGCGCGAGGTAGGCGAGCGCAAATCCCGCCGCCCAGCGCGCGCAGGTCCGGCTGCGACGAATCACCGCCACAATGAACAGGATCACGAGCGTGATCGTAAAGATGGGGTCGACGATCGAAATGATATTCCAGGCCACCCGCTCGCTGGAAAACGGCCACCACAGCTGCGTGCCATAGCTGGTACAGGCGTCGAGCAGACCGGAAGTGGCGTAACCGGCCACGCCGAACAGGGCACAGTCCCGATAGCTCCTCCGTCCGCGGAAGAGCGCCCAGCAAAATGCGGCCGCAAGGAGCCCCCCGATGGGAATGAAGAGAAGCGAGTGTGTGAAGTGCCGGTGGTACTCGATCGCCAGCAGCGGGTCACTGGCAGAGCGGATGACGATGTCGGCGTCGGCCAATATCCCACCAATCCATCCCGTCACCCCAGCGAGACGAACCGATTCGCGGTTCTTCGCGAGCGAAACGGCTGCCACCGCTCCAATGACTCCCTGACTGATCGGATCCATTCCTGATGTTGCGACCCGCCTTCAGTCGGGACGCGCGCACTGAACAAGCCACCCGGGTGCGCGTCAACCCATGTCGAGACCGCCCGCCGCCTTCGCCCACCGCCATATTTTCGCCCGCAACGACCGTGGTGTTTGCTGTTTAATTCACAGGCTATACGAGAGACTGCGGTGAACGGATGATCGCCGCCGCAAAGACCGGCGCAGTGTCAGCATCGATCGACCTGAAAGGCAGTCACAAGTCCCAAGCCGCCGCAAGCCTGCGCTGACGATTGCGAGTCGGGTTTGATCAGGCCTAACCGATCCTTTCGAGGAATTCATCCGCCGCCGCAAGATGCGCCTTCAATTTCTCCGGCGCCATTTTGTCGATCTGCCTGACCATTATCCCAAGCCGGTGCTGTTTGCGGAAAAAATCTTCGTGGTTTTTGACGAACGCCCAAAATAAGCCGTCCCACGCCTCACACCACTCGCCCTTCGGATAGTCGCTCATTTTGCGGACATAATTCGAGCCTGAGATATACGGTTTCGTCGTGAACAAGCCGCCGTCGGCGAATTCGTAAACATTAGGGACCATGACCCAGTCGTAGGCGTCGACGAAGAGCTCCATGAACCAGTCGTAGACGCGATCCGGATGAAGGCCGCAGAGGAGCATGAAGTTACCCAAAATTATGAGCCGCTCGATTTGATGGCAGTAGCCGTGATCGAGCGCGCGGCGGATCGCGGTGTCGACCGGGTCGATGCCGGTGGTTCCTTCGTAAAACGCGGTCGGAATGGTGCGGTCTTCGAAGCCCCAGAAGTTGCTCGTCCGACAACGCACGCCGAGATGGTCGTAGGCTCCGCGCATGAACTCGCGCCAGCCGATGATCTGCCTGACAAAGCCCTCAAGCGAATTCAGCGGCGTGTCGTTTTCCTTCGCGAATTCCAGCGCGCGGTCCAGCACCTGCTGGGGCGTGAGCAGGCCGATGCTCAGTATCGGCGTCAGGACGCTGTGGAAGAGAACTCGCTCGTTCCGGGCGATCGCGTCTTCATACGGGCCAAACTGCGCGAACCACGAGTCTACGGTCAGGATGTCGAATACGCTTCACCTCTCTTCCAAAGCGCCGAAGTCGAAGGATCGAAGATTATCGTCCGCTCTGAGCCAGCAACTGCTGGGTTGATGTCGAACGATGGGAAGCCGCTTCGTGAGTTCACCATCTGCGGCGCCGACCAGAAGTTCGTGCCCGCGGACGCGAGGATCGTTGACGACACCGTGATCGTTTCGAGCCCCAATGTCAGCCAACCAATCGCTGTGCGCTACGCTTGGAAGAACGACCCGATGGTCAACCTGTTCGGCAAAAACGGACTGCCCGTCGGTCCGTTCCGGACTGACACTTTCGAACTTCCGGAACAGAACCCGTGAAACACTACAGCTGTGGGCCACACGATGGCGACTCGGGAGCGTCAGGGCCAAAAAGGAAATCCTTATCGGTCGGTCTGGTCGCGCCTCGGGAGCGGACACTCTCATCGATTGAGAGCCTATTCTGCGAGCGATTTGTCCCATGCCTCAAGCCATGGAAATCACTGACAGAATGGAAGAACATGCGCAGTGGGAAGAGCGACTCAGCAGGCGATCAGCTCCGCCGATCCGGCAAATTTCACATGAATTCGATCAGCACGATTACAGTTCTCGCTCTCGCGGTAGCGGGTTTTCTTCTCCCAGCAGCGTTTGCGCAGGAATCTCAATTCAATGCCGGAGCTGCCGTGGTCGACATCTCGCCGGACGTTTTCCCCTTCCAACTCCGCTCTGGTCCTTCCAGATACGTCCACGATCCCATTTCCGTTCGAGCGCTCGCCTTTGAAAACGGAGCCGACAACCGTTGCCTCATCGCCATCATCGACGCGATCGGCATCGGCCGGGAAATGGCGGATAAGGCGAAGATGGCTTTTGCAGAGAAAACCGGCTGGGATCCGGAATCCATCATGATCGCCGCTACACATGCGCACACGACTCCGAAGGGTGGGGACACGTCGCCGGGCCGAATCGCTTACGAAAAGAAGCGGAGGGCGGGCCTTGCCGAGGCGTTGCTCAAAGCGATTGAGGCACTCGAACCCGCGAAGGTCGGTTTTGCCTCGGATGAGGAAGCGTCAGAAGTGCGCAACCGCCGGAATTTTTACGAAGAGGGCTCGTCTTCGACGCGCAACCCGCTTGGCGGCTACGACAAGGTGCGGATGAATGGCGGGACCAAAGGTATTATCAAACCCGCAGGCCCGATCGATCCGGAGGTGTGCGTGGTCGATGTTCGCACAGAACGCGGAAAACCGCTTGGGCTGCTCGCAAACTACGCGCTTCACTACGTGGGCGGAATTCCATCGGTGACCGAAGAGGACGGACGGGTGCGAGGAATGGCGTCGGCAGACTACTTTGGTGAATTCGCTAGAGTAATGCCTTTTCGTATGGGCGGCCGAGCGCCGGAAGGGTTTGTCGCGATGATGTCGAACGGAGCCAGCGGCGACATCAACAATATTCCTTTCGGCATCGAACGCGCTCCCCGCGCCCCATTCGAGCAGTGCCGGATTGTGGCCAGCAAAGCGGCTGATGCATCGTGGCGCGCCATCAAAAAAATCGAAACCTACGACACCGCGCCAGTGATCGCGACGCGTCAGCGCGAAGTCACGCTCAACTATCGTAGGCCGACGGATGCCGAAGTGAAAATCGCTTTGAGTTTGCTCGAACTTAACCCCAAGGAACGCGGGGAGATTCACAAGAAGACCACCAATTACGCCAACCACACGATTCGGTTTGCCGAGCCCGAAAGTCTGCGAACGGAAAATGTGATCGTCCAAGCGTTCCGTATTGGCGACCAAGCGATTGTATCGATGCCGTTTGAGGTGTTGGTGGAAATCGGTTTGGAGCTCAAAGAGAAGAGCCCGGCACCGCGCACATTTATGATTGAGTTAGCCAACGGCAGCTATGGCTACCTACCTCCGCCAAATCAGGTTGAGCTGGGTGGCTATGAGACTTGGCTTGGGACGTCGCGGTTTGAGAAGCACTCTTCGGAGGTATTGGTGAAGGAATTGCTGGAGATGCTCGGAGAGCTTTGGGAGTAGTTTACTCTCAGCTCCAGATGACTTGCGGGAGAGCCAAAATGCTCTAGCTCGTTAAGAGTCCAATCAAACGGTCCATTTTCTAGAAGAACCAGGCGGTTCCGACGTGGTGAGCCAAGCCCGAACAGCAGTTCAGGAATTCGACCCTTTTCGACCGCGGCAAGCGTTGAATTCGGGGAAAACGAGGACCCTGGGCTTTGGACGCAATCAACTGAATCAATACCTTCAGCTCTTTTATCGATTTTATAGCTCTGCGGAGTTGCCTCAAATTACGGCTCATGAACCAGCTACTGATCTTGAATCTGTTTGTAATCACATTCGTCTCGGCTTCACTGACTTCCTGCGCCCTCGATCCCGCAGAGGAGCTTGCACATCACATCGAGGCGAAGGCACGGGAATTGGATAGATCGACACCGACGACGATCGCCTTCGATTTTGTTCCGGACGAGGCGAAGCTGAAGGAAGCGCCACGATACAAGGGTGACGTCACTCTTCGAGTTTGGCCTGACAAGACCGTCACGCATGCAACAAACGGATCAACGATTTCGGTGAACAACTGGTACGGCACAAACTATCAAAGCCGATTTGTGCAAGTCACAAAGGAGATGAAGGTAACAAAGGCACTAGGAATGCCATTTCGCATCGTCCTCGAAAAATCCGGTAGTGGAATCTTCTGGACCGACCTGAAATAGATGGATCCCATCCCAAAACAACCGGTGTTCGCAGTCTAAAGCGGATGACTTTGAAACTTAAAGTCAGTCGATTTCATGGAATTTCTCCGCAGAGTCAGAAGAGCATCTCCATCGACAAAAGTCAGTTACCCGTAACTCCCAGCAACACATTTTCAAACTGAGCCCACCGGCATGAAATCGTTAATTGCCATCACTAACCTGGCGTTTACCGGTTTGTTCATAACATCCTGCGACCAACCATCCGCCCCGGATCCGAAAGCGGTGGAGATCGATCAGGAGGCTGTAGAAAAGGATCCGTTTTGAGTCTCAAACTCATCGTCGTTGATGACATAACCACTGTAGATGATCACCGGCAGCGACGGATCGATCGCGCGGATGCGCTTGAAGCTATCCGCTCCGGACAGCCGCAGGGTTTCAAGCGGTGAAGCGTCAGAACTTCGGTCGGCAGATTCTGCGGACCAAGTTGGTCTGGGGCCCCGGCGATTTGAGCAATCATAACAGCGACGAAGACTTCCAGCAACTGCGGGGTCTGGATCGGCGGATTACTTCCATTGGACCGGCGGGCTGACCCAGATCGTCAATCTGCCCAACGACTTCACCTTCGTCGCCGAAGTCGAAGGTCAGGTCAGCAACGGTAATCTCTTGCCGAGCGAGGCTCTCGTCTTAGGCGGCATCGGCTCGGTGCGCGGCTTCGAGTAGGCCCCACCCGGCGAGGGGCGCGGTATCAAACCGGTGCCCTGCTCCCGTACGATGGAATTCTCGCCCGCACCACCCCGGATCTCGCCGAGGAGGCCCAGCGTCAGAATATACCGTTAGTCGATCTATGGATGCATTCCGAGGTTAGCGATGTTCCTGGCGTCCTCCCGGATTTCGTGGCCATTGGAAAGCTCGCGGCCCAGCACCTTATGGCGCGCGGGCTCTATCAACTGGGCTTCCTTGGCATGCAGCGGCTCCGGGACAGCGCTCGCGCCTACACTGGTATGAAAGAGGCGTCCGAGAAACAGCAACCAGCCAAAATCAGCCGCCTGTTGATTCCCCAATCCCACAACCGGAATTTCGTGCAGCAGGTGGGTCAGAATCCGGTCGAGTTTCGCCGGGAGTGGGGCCAGCGATGATGGGCCGGGCCTCACGGCTTCACTTCGAGGCGCGTTTTCAGGGCAGCGGCGGCCTCGCTCTTCAGCAACTTGATCGCTTCCCCGTTCTTCTGTTGGCCTTCGGGATCCTGATGGGTGACCTCCGGCGCGAATTCGATCTGGTCAGTGCGGAAACTGTGTAGCGGCTGCCACGGAATCCCATTCACTTTCAAGTTTCCCATCGGGGCGCGCGCCCATGCGTAGCGAACTGCAACCGGCTCCGTGACCAGCGGGCTGGAGACGAGGATCTGCCTGTTTCTGTCGGCCTTGTCCTTGGCGGGTTTCGCGACCACCTCGGCCATGTAGAAGACGCCGGAACTGTCCGCGATCGAAAACCCTTCCAACTCCGACCCGAAATCATCGGGCAACACCGGCGTGTCGAAGGTCAGGAGCATCTTGCCGTCTTCGGGTTCAGCGGACACCAGTTTGGCGGTCTCCCAGACGATCGCTTCATTGCCATAGACCGTCTTCAATGCCCACCGCGCGGTGCGCAGTCCGAGTTCCTTTTTCTTCTTGGTGTGCAGCTGCGGGATCTTCTGGTCGTAAGCCGGAATGAAAACGGAACGCTCCGGGTTACCCGCATCGGCCAGAGCGAGGAGCTGGGCTTCGCGGATGTAAGACGCGGTCGAAAGTCCCTGCTCCTCAAAATTGAAGCGGGTCTGCGCCTGCCCGCCAGCGCACAGACCGATCACGGCTACCGGCAAGTCCGGGTCGTCGAAATCTTCGCGCCATCCCTCGACCATCAGCTTCATGAGGATGCGGTAGAACTTCGGCTTACAACTCGCGTTCATCATGGCGTTGTTGAAGCCCTGATGAAAGGCGACCCCCTTGATGTTAAGCCCCTTGAAAACGCCGAACATGCCGTTGTAGCAGGCCGCGGCGTCGCTCGGGCTGCGGCCGGGCACGGACCAAGTGCGGATACTGCCGTCCGGCTTCTGCGGGCGTTTGCGCTTTTTATCGACTCCCTTTTCGGCATCCTCGGCGATCGCCTTCTGGTATTTCTCCTCCGCGATTCTCCACTTCTCCATCTGCGCCGCGAGGAAGTCCTCTTCGCTGAACTCGCTCCGCCGTTGGTCGACCCACTTAAGATACTCAGCCGCCATCGGATGATCGGCGAACTTGTGCCGCGGCACGAGGCTCTCCAGCGAAGCGCCACCACGCGAGTTGTCGATGATGCCGATCGGAATCTGCAAACTGCGCTGAAGTCGCGAACCGAAAATGTAACCGATCGCCCCCATGTCCATCGCCACCTCCGGGTTAACCACCTTCCAATCCTTGTCGGGGTCGTCCTGACCGTTGATGAATTCCTCCTTCAGATCGGTTTCGACAACCTCCGACTCAGCGCCGGAGCGGATCCGGATGTGACGCAGCAGCGGCAGGTGTGCCATCGAAGCTTCGAATTCGGCCTCATAAACGCCCCGCAAGCCGAAAGCCATGTTGCTCTGGCCGTTCATGACCCAGACGTCGCCGAGCAGGATGTTGTCCAGCCGAACGACCTCGTCTCCGGCCTTCACCGTCAGAGACTGCGATTCTGCGTTAGCCTCCTGCGCCGAAAAAACCACTTCCCAACGCCCCTCGTCGCCGGCTGCCTTGGCCGTATCCGACAGCTTCCCAAATGCAACCGCCACCTCGCTTCCGTTCGGAGCCCATCCCCAGATCGTGATCGGCTTGTCGCGCTGAAGGACCATGTTGCTCCGGAAGATGCCGTGGACTTTCAGGGCTTCGGCCGCGGGCAGGACGCCTGCGGCCAACATCAGAAACAAGCCAGCAGCTGCTGCGATCTTAATTGGAGTATTCATCGGTGGTCAGGGGAATCACTTCGCATCCAATTCGCGAAGGATGCGCTCGACAATCGGCGGGTGGATCGGCTTTTTGTCGAAGGAAAACGGGTCCGCGCCATGTCCCGCTGGCGTGGTCATGTCGATCAACTCGAAGACAAAGGCGTACATGTCGTTGATGGGCACGTCGTGATAGGCCATCACCTTGGCGGCGATGGCGTTGTACTCGACTTCCGAGCCCATTTCGAAAACGTTGGTCGAAGAATGGCGGATCGGCGTGGTGCTGGCCCAGACCAGCTTGGAGCCGGTCGCCTTGAGGCGTCCGGCCAACTCACGCAGGTTCTTCTCGTATTGTGAGGGACTGGTCGCACGGACGCCGCCGACGTGTTGCGGAAAGACTCGGAAGGCCTTCATGCCTGGCGCACGATAGACCAAATCTCCTAACCCGAAATTGAAGTGAATGAGATCCCAATCGCCCTCACCCAGCCAGTCATCAAGCCGCTCAAGGGCCGTTTCGGTGTTGCAGATCTCGCCCGGTTCTCTCGCTGCATAAACGACCTCCACGCGTCCCTTCAGCGCCTTGGCCATTTCAGCCGCGGGCTGTTGGTAAACGCTGTCTCCGATGATGAGAACACGCGGTAACGCCTCCTCCCCAAACACGGGAGTGAGGAGCAAAGGAAGGGTCAGCAGGAGGGAGGAGAAACGGAGCGCGCGCATCGATCAACTTCGGATTTCGGTCATCGCGCCGGTGCTGTCGGCGAACTTTTCGGCTGGGACGTCGATGGAGTTGAGCATCGAGACGAAGAGATTCGCCAGCGGCGCCTTCTTCTCCTCTTCGAAGGCGTGCAGCTTGCCGTGCTTGAAGCCAAGCTTGTTCCCGCCAGCGAGGTGAATCGGGTAGTTTTTCGTGCTGTGCGAGGCGTGCGGATGAGCCGAGCCCCACAGGACCACTGTGCGGTCGAGCATGTTTCCGTCGCCTTCCGGGGTGTCGCGCAAACGTTGGAGGAAATACGCATGCTGTTCGGCGCGCCAGCGATCCCACTGCCCGGAATAGTCAGCCGGCCGCTTGTGGGCGATATCGTGCGTGGCGCCTTTGTAGCCGAGGGCGTAAGTCGCGTAGTTCCACATTTCGCTGCTCGAAGAGTGCTCGCTTTCCAGCATGAGCGTGGCGAAGCGAGTCGAATCGGTCTGGAACGCCAGATAGATCAAGTCATACATGCAGCGAATGTGGTCCTGCGGCTCCTTGTGGGACACTTCGAGGTTCAGACCCTTCGTATCGACCTCCGGGATCGGCGTGTGCGTCCATTCACTCGTTCGCTCCACGCGCTGTTCGAGGTCGCGGATGGATTCCAGGTACTCGTCCATCTTCACTTGATCCTCGTGGCCCAGCCGACTCTTGAAGCTGCTGCTGTGATCCATGATCAAGTCGAGAATACTGGCCTCGCGTTTGAGGCCGGCCCGCACCTGATCGACACCCTTGCCGGCGTACGGGGCGAAGAGGCGATTGAAGATTTCCTGCGGCCTATGCATCGAGGGAATCGGCCGTCCGGGGCCGCGATGAGACAGCGTTTTACTGGAGCCGTAGGAGCCGGTCCCGCCCTCGGTCCCCAAAACCAGCGACGCATAACGCGTATTGTGTCCGTGCGCCGCGGCGGCAACCTGATCGATCGAGATGTTGTTCGTCTTCTCGCTTCCGGTCATGTCGGCGCCGGTCGCAAAAACATCGCCCGAGCTGTGTCCGCCCATTGCCCAGCCGCCTTGGTGGTCGAGCCCGCGCAGGTAGCTGACGTCATCCTTCAACGGCTCGAAGGGGGCGGACGATTTATTGAAGGTTAGGGGCCCGGGCTCCGAGCACGGCCACCAGCTCCACTCATGATGCGGCTCGTTTGCTGAGGGGACGCCGTGCTGCCCGTTCGGCATGTAAGCGCCATAGGCAAAGTAGCTGACCACCATCCGTTTGGGCAGGTCCTCACCCGCAGCGGCCTGCGCCCAGCTCATGCCATTTAGGAAGGGCAGCCCCAAGGTAATCCCACCGCCTCTGAGCAACTCGCGTCGATTCAGATGCCACGATTTTTGTTTCATTTTGGCTATGGGTTCCGGAATGTTTGGCTCTGGCAGATAAACACGATCATGTCCTGCAATTTGTAGTCGCCTTTCTCAGAGTCTTTCAGCAACTGCTGGACGGCGAACCGGTCGCGATAGGTCAATTCACGGCCGATGCCGTAGATTAGCAAGCGGCGCAACAGGTTCTCGGCGATGGCATCCTTGTGTTCCTTGAGCAGGAAGGCTTTGAGTTCGGCCATCCCATCAACCTCCGGCCCATGAGGGACCCGGGCTTCGGCGTCAAGTTCAACGGTCTGGATGGATTGCAGATAGGCCGCGTAGCCCGCCAAGTCTTTGTCTGCGGCCTCACTGAAACCCCTGACCCGCGTTCCCTCTTTGGGAACCATCGGCTGGAACTGACCGATCGCATTGTAGCGCTCAAACGGGATGCCCCAAGGGTCGAGCCGCACGTGACAATCGTTGCAACTCTCCTTCTGCCGATGCTTGGCCAGCAGATCTTTGATCGTTAACGCCGTCTCAGCGGACTCGCCTGCCGAATCCGACAAAGCCGGCACATCGGCAGGTGGCGGTTTGACCTCGTCGCCAAGAATCGCTTCGCGCAGCCAGACCGCCCGATAAATCGGATGCGGGGCCGAGCCGGTGCCGTTGCCGATCAGCACCGAGCCATGAGTCAGCAGTCCGCCGAGACGATGCTCGGGCTTCAACGCCACCGGGCGGAGTTCGTCGCCCTGCACGCCGTCGACTCCGTAGTGGACGGCCAAAGGTTGGTTCAGACAGGCGAAATCCGAATCGACCACATTCAGAGCACTTGCGTTACGCCGGATCAATTCGGCGACGAAGCTCACGGTTTCGTCGAGCATGTAATCCCGGGTCGTGGGCCGGTAGGGTTCTTCGGTTCCCGCCCTTTCTCCACGAGGCACGTAGTAGAGGAAGCGCGGAAACAACTCCCGGTTGATCGGCACGGTCTTCATCTTCGCGAGGCTCAGCCATTGCATCGTGAAGTTGCCGACAAAGTCACGCGCGCGCTCATCGGCGAGCAGGCGGCGAACCTGCTTCTCAATCTCGGGCGCTTCATCGAGATTGCCCGCCGCCGCTAAGCGTATCAACTCGTCGTCCGGCATGCTGCCCCAGAGAAAATAGGACAGCTTTGACGCCAGCTCATACTGACGGGTTGCCTCGTCCTCCTCAGTCGCGTGATATAAAAACTGTGGCGTGATCAATACCATCGACAGCGTCTCGCGCATCGCCGCTTCGAGCGATCCCAGATCGGGCAGGACCATCTCGTAGACTTTCGCGAACCGATCAACCTCCTCGTCGGTCGCGGGTCGACGATACGCCCTCGACATGAAGCGTTTCAGGACCTCCCTGACGTAAGCCTTTGGATCGCTCTCGCGCAGCGGTGACTCGAAAAGAATCTGGGTATGATGCTCGGGCGGCCAGACGTCGATGATCGGCGCCTCGAATTCGATCCACTCGACGACCGCGCGCGGCATGGCGACATTCCTTGGCCTGCTGAAACTGTTCTCGTCGTTGAGAGAGCCGTCATCGTAGAGGTTCTGCGGTGTGATCGACATCGTGTCCTCGTAGCGTTTTCCCTTAACCGTCCGACTGGGTCTGGGCGGATGGTTTTCGATCCGGCCGCGGAATTCGAAGACCTCTGGATGATCCGGCGTGTTGCGCAGCCGGATGGTCCCGACTGGCTCGATCTGATAGGTGGATTGATTCTCACCAAGGCCACCATAGCCCATCACGAGACGCAACGGCATCTCGGTGATCCCCGGAGGCAGGATCGCCGACGCCTTGACGCGGACGCGGTATTCGCCAGTTCTTGGAAAGCTCTTGAGCGCCATCCCGGTCGCTGGCGTGTTGCGACGATTGCCATACACCCCGATCTCATCGCCACCTAGCCCTCGGTCGATGCCGTGAGGCAGCCATTCACGCCGAGTCGTGTGAATCGCGGGCTTAGCCGAATCGACGATCGCGCTGGCCATCGCGCGACGAGCGTTTTCCAGATACCGGTTGATCTGTTCCGGCCCCGTGCGCATCAACTCGGCCGTGTTGTTGAATTCGTAGGGCTTAACCGGATCCTCGGGCAGGTTGTCGATCAGCTTGAGCCTGAAACCGAGCAGATCGCGCATCGTGTTCTCGTATTCGAAATTCGTCAGCCGCCGCGCGGTGGGGGCAACGGCTTCCTGACTGGCCGTCTCGACATATTCACGCAGGCCAGCTTCAATCCAATTCGCAACAGCCTTGCGGTCGGCCTCGTCAGGTTGCGCCTCGTCCTCCGGCGGCATTTCCCCGCTCTCGAGCATTTCGAGAATCAGCTCCCAGCGTTCCAACTCATGTCCCGCAGACAAATCGCCATCCAATGTGTGTAGCGCGATCTTGCCTTTGGTTTTCTCCGGCCCATGGCAGCCGACGCAATGCGCTGCGAAAAACGGGGCGACATCCGACCTGAAACCGGGCGCCCCAATTGGGATTGCCGGCTCAGCAGCTGCTGACGTGACGCCAAAAGCGACGAGCATCAATGCGATGAGGCTGAAGGGGCGGGAATGCATGAGGTTCGGACGGATGTTCACGTTGGAGGGTTTCCGTCAGCCCGCAAATCAAGGAATTCCTGAAACCAAGCGCAAGAAGATCCGGAACCGCAGCAGAAACTTGAAAGCCCAGTGGTTTCAGCCAGTTCAGGGATAATCTCAAGAGGCGCGATTCAGGAACCAATAGGCCGCGTTCAGATAGCTGGCGTAGCCTACCCAAATCAAATACGGAACCAGCAAACCGGCCGCCAGAGCGGATCGCTTTCGAAACGCGAAGATCGTGGCGAGGATCGCGAACCAGAGCAGGAGGATGACCACGAGCGCGACAAGCATCCAGTGCAGTCCAAAGAAGATCGGCGTCCACGCCAGATTGAGCGTCATCTGGATCAGGAAAAGCGTCAGGGCGATCTTGCCCTCACGCTCACCAAACCCGCGCTGCCATACCAGCGCGAACGAAACGCCGATCATCGCGTAGAGCGCGGTCCACACCGGACCGAAAACCCAGTTCGGCGGGTTTCCGGCTGGCTTGTTCAGATCCGCATACCACCCGCCAATCGATTGGCTGGTCAGAAAGCCGCTCGCGCCGCCCAGAATTTCGATCGTCAAGACGCAGATCAGAATCTTAAGCGGAAACGGGATGCCTTTGCTTTTCATGCTTATGATTTTGGCGCCGCTGAAGAAAGAGCGACGGCGTCCTATTCGTCTGCCGATTTCTCGGAGTGCCGCTTCGCGAAGACCGTGTTGAACTCGGTGAACGACAACACGCCGTCCTCGTCCTGATCAATTTTCGTGACGACTTCCTGCGCTTTGATGGCTCCGCTCATTCCCGGGCTTCGCCGAAATTCCGTGGGCGTCACTCGCCCATCTTTATCGACATCGAGGCGCGCGAAAGCATCCTTCGCCGTTATCCGAGTTCCTAACGGAGTCAACGCCGTTGGCTCAGCGGAATCAGACTCTGGTTCGGCGCCGCCAGCGCCCGGGGCAGCCTCAGCAACTGCTTGCGGCAGGCCGGCACGCGGTCGCCGGGTCTCACCCTTGGCAACCCGTTGGCGCATGCTAAGCGGATCGGCCATCCGGCTGCGATGCAACTTGTCGATCTCGGCGCGATCGAGTTTGCCGTTCTGATTCTCGTCCATTTGATCGAACCGTGCGGCGCCGCCGCGAAACTCGCTCTTTTCGATCACCCCGTCACCGTTCTGATCGCTTCGGCTGACAAACACTTGGTAAAACATGTCTCCGTTGCCACCCGGAGGACGCTGGTCGGCCGTCGGCGGCGCAGGCTTGTCAGGTTCCGTGGATTCTTCTTCCGATTGAGCCCACGACGACATTGCGATGGGCACTAAGCAAAGGGCGCTCCATCGAGCGAGGGTCGCCGTCCTGAAAGAATTTCGGAAGAGGTGGAAACTTTCGATCTTGATCATTGGTAGGATTCGTGCCGGCCTTCTAACTACGGTGAAGATAGACCATCATACCGTCGAGCGCGCGCCGCAAGAACCAAGCCCGATCGACGGCGGACGGGTGCTGATCGACGCCTCCGAGCACTCGCTCGAGCATCTGCCGAGCATGGTCGTCAATTCGCTCATTTTCGGCGAGCTCGCTGATGCAGTTGCGGTAGACATCGGCGCATGCTTCCGGATCGCCGTGATTGTAGAGGGGAACTCCTTTTTTGATCGCCGCAGCGATCAGGTCGGAGGGGGCGCGCCCCGGCGTCGTGCTTGGGGTTTTTGGGGCTTGCGTCTGGCCAGCAGCTGCCGGGGGAAGGAGGACGGCGTCGATGACGTGAATCAAACCGTTGCCGCCGTCGAGGTCGACGGTGCGGATCGTGGCGTCGTTAACCTTGAGAAGACCGTCGCTAACGCCAAAAGTCAGTTCAGCGCCTTGCACGGTCTCGGCTCGGGCTGAGGCGAGAGCGGCCCCAGCGGCGACTCGTCCCGGGACGACGTGATAGGACAACACCTCAATCAGCTGCTGCTTGTTCTCGGGCTTCAGCAGCGACTCCAAGACGCCATCCTCGAGAGCTGCGAAGGCTTGGTCCGTGGGCGCGAAAACGGTGAAGGGTCCATCGCCCTCGAGGACGGAATTCAGTTCCGCGGCGTCGACCGCAGCCAGCAGGGTCGTGAAGGATCCGGCCGCCTTCGCCGCGGAAAGCACGGTCTTGCGCTCTGGTTCCGGCGTCGGCTGCGAGGGTAGCAGCACGGTGTCGATGACGTGAATGACTCCATCGGAGCACGGAACGTCGGCATCGATCACCGCGGCTTCGTTCACGCGGATCCGGCCGTCGGAAAATGCGACTTTGAGAGGCGTCCCTTCGACCGTCTTCACTTCTTGAGCCTTGAGTGTGTCCGCAAGTTTGTTTTCTCCCGGGCAAACGTGATAGGAAAGAATCGCGACCAGTTTCGCCTTGTTTTCCGGCTTGAGAAGATCTTCCAGAACGCCTTCCGGGAGTTTGGCGAAGGCTTCGTCCGTCGGAGCAAACACCGTTAGCTTGTTGTCCCATTGAAAAAATGTCGTGAGGCCCGCCGCATCGAGTGCCGCCTTCAACGTGCCGAACCGGCCGTCAGCGACAGCCGTTTGGATTAGGCTTGCGGGTTCTGAGTTTGGCGCCGCAGTGTCAGCAACTGCTGGTTTCGTTTCGCGAGCCACAGAATCGCCCTGACCTTTTCCGCAAGTTCGGATCCAATCGATCTCGAGATCGAACGGCCCCTCTTGCTTGTCGCCGAGCAGGATTCCGATCCGCTGGATCATCGCGGGGTTCAACATCTCGTTAGGGAGATCGGTCCCGCGGAAGCTGCCTTTGAAGGATGCGAAGGGAATCTTGACCTCCTGCCACTGCCCTTTGGTCGTTTCGAACTCGCCCATGAAGGACACTTCCATATTCCGAAAGCGAGCATCGGATGCGAGCCGGGCTTGGTAGGTTCGGCCGTCGCCCTTGACGCGGAGCAAGAGGCCCAGATCATTGCTGAGATTCAGCTGAACGTCTTTGCTTCGCACTGTGGAGAAGCCGCCGTTGTTCTTGAGCGAGAGTTCGCCCGAAAACCGCATCGTTCCTTCGGAAGCGATCTCGATGGCCCCCTTCGAGAGCCCGCCCATCACTCCGTCATTGACGATTTGCCAGCCAAACGCGTCCGTCTCAGCGGCGTCGAACTCGGTTACCGACTGGCCTCGCCAAGCGCCGGGTTTCGGCTCCTCCTTCGCGGAGGTTTCGGAGACGGCTAACGAGGTTGCGAGGACGATGGCCATTGCGCAGATCTTGGGGATGGAGGTTTGCATGCTGGCACTACGGACCAAGGGACCCAACGGATTCAGGCTTGCGTGGCTGTCGAGTGTTGCCTCGAACCGGACTACGATTTTTATGACTGCGCGCACCGGAAATGCGCGCTTACTTCGCGCTGAGATGACGCAAAGACACCGACACATGAAACGCTGGCTAACCGCCGGGCTCTCATGCTCGCCTTGGGGATATCGGCCTCGCAAGCCGAAGAGACACGGCCTGACATTCTGTTCATCGCCATCAACGACATGAACGATTGGACCGGCTTTCTCGGCGGTCATCCGCAGGCCAAAACGCCGAACATGGACCGTCTCGCGAAGCGCGGCGTCAACTTCACCAACGCCCACTGCCCGGCCCGGATGTTCGCCGAGCCGGAACGCGCTTCTCTATGGCGTCGAGCCGTTCGACTCGGGGCTCTATGCCTTTTACGAGCCCAATCTCCACCAGTAGCTGCTGGAGAAATACGTCAGTCTTCCGGAATTCTTCATGGCCGAGGGCTACGGGACTTTCGGGGCCGGAAAAATCCACCATGGATCCAAGGGCGACCCGCGCGAATGGGGCGACTATCACGAGCCAGCCAAGAGCGGGTTGAAGCTGGACGTCGACGCCGGCTATCAAGTCGACGGCCAATTCAAGATGTCGTTCTGCCCGACGACCGTTCCCCTCGAAGATCACCCGGATCACCAAGCTGCTTCCTACGGGATTGATATCCTGACAAAGCAACAAGATCAGCCGTTCTTTCTCGCCGTTGGCATCGTCAAACCGCACCTCCCGTTCGTCTGCCCGCAGCAGTTTTTCGATCTCTATCCGGAATCTGTCGAGGCTCCGCGAATCAACCCGAACGACCATGATGATATCCCGCGAGTCGGCCGTTCGATGGCCAAGCGTGGCGACGACAACCGCTTCACCGAGGACCAAGCTTGGAACCGGGTCAGGCGCGCTTACCTCGCCTGCATCTCGCGGGCGGACTACAACGTGGGTAGGGTTCTCGATGCGCTCGAATCCGGTCCCCACGCTGGCAACACGATCGTTGTGCTCTGGTCTGACCACGGTTACGCGTTAGGCGAAAAGAATCACTTCCGCAAATTCGCCCTGTGGGAGGAGACAACCCGCGTGCCGTTCATCATCTGGGACACGCGGGAAAAGGACGCAGCTCAAGGCCGGACCGTGACGGACGGCGTGTCTCTCATCAGTATCTACCGGACGCTGGCCGATCTGAGTGGCCTGACGCCGCTCGAGAGCGTCGACGGCTGCAGCCTCGTTCCTCAACTAACCGATCCGAATACGCCAGTTGCCGAACCCGCGATCTGTACTTGGGGAAGAGGCAACTACACGGTTCGCGGCCGCGACTTTCGCTACACTCGTTATTTCGATGGTGGCGAGGAACTCTACTTTCACCGGAACGACGCGAATGAGTGGACCAATCTGGCTGGCAACCCAGAGTATTCGGCGGCCAAGAAGCGACTCGCCGCGTTCCTCCCTGAAACCGAAGCACCGCTGATCGAAGAAGGCATCATCTCAGCGCGCGCGAATATGAGCGCCGATCGGCCCAATCAAAAAAAGAACTAAGCGATCAGGTGGGCATTTCGCCTCAAAGCGCCGCCGGCCGACACGAAATATCTGGTGTCCAATCGGCGAGTTCGCGCGTAATGGCTTCCAACATGCAAAAACTCTGGATCATCGTCGCGCTTCTTTGCCCTGTTTACCTAGCCAACACGGCATTCGCGCAGGAGAAAACTGAAGAGTCGTTCATTCCCAATTATGCTGTCGCCAACAGCTACTTCAGTTGGAGCGACAGCGCTGATTTCTCGAACAAATCCGGCTCCGTATCGCAGCAGGAAGCCGGCATCGAAGCCAACGTGCCGCTTTTCACCACGGAGAAATTTCGCGTCACCGGCGGGGTCAAGTATCGCTGGAATCAGCTGGATTTCACCGGTGCGGCGTTCCCTCTCGAATCGCAAAGCTTCGAGCTTCACCGGGTCGATCTGCCAATCAATGTGTGGGCGGATGTGAATGATCGCTGGAAGCTCTGGGTCCGCCTGCAGCCGGGCGTGTATTCCGATTTCGAAGACGTCAGTTCCGACGATTTCATCCTGACGTCTCTGGCGCTGCTGTCGTATCGCTGGTCGGATTCCGTGAAGGTGGCGTTCGGCGGGTTCTACTCAAAAGACCTCGGCGAAGAGCGTGCTTTGCCTGCGCTGGGATTGATCATCGAGCCGTCCCCGCACTGGTCCCTCGCGCTGACGTTTCCGCGCGTGGAGTTGGCCTACTCGCCGAACGAAGACTGGCTTTTCACGGGGCGCGCGGTGCTCAGCGGCGCGGGATGGAACATCACCGATCCTCAAGGAAATGGCGCGGATGTTGATCTCAATTATCGCGCCGTGAGCGCGGGGATCGGAATCGATCACCGACTCAATGGTCCTTGGTGGGCTTACCTCGATGCTGGCGTGCAGCTGGCGCAGGAGATCGAGATCGAAGGCAACGGCTACGACTTCACCGAGGAGTTGGACCCGTCCCTTTTCGTGAGCGCTGGCATCAGACTGCGGTTCTGATCAGTAACGCGCACGTTGTCGAAGTCATTCACTCCAACGGGCCCCAGATTTCCATCATCAGATCATACAGGACGGGGTCGTGATCTTTTAGTTCCGCCTTCACGAAAGGGTAGAAGTCATTGCGGTAGAAGTAAGCCTCGGTTCCTTCGGCGAAGTATTCTTTGTGATTCGTCGCGGCGTAGGCCCGGACCAGCTTCCCGTCATAGAGTTGCACTTTATCATAAAGACCGGCTTCCATCGCCTTTTCGTAAGCCGCTATAATACGAGGATCGTCGAAGCCGAGTATTTGATCGTGATAGGAATGGGCCAACTCATGCAGGATCACGGCGGGGTGCTTGACCATGTGATGTCGCTCCAGAAGCGACGCCGCCCGCGTGACGTGGACCTTCTTCGCGAGCCGGGGATCGTAGCCGCGCTCGGTGAGCCACCCAACGCCGGGATGATACGGCCCCGGCTCCACGTTGAGTTTGGGATGGTCGTGTTCAATCCAGATCTCCAGTTTGCGCATCTCTTCAAGGCGTTCTTCGTGCATCAGGATGGCGATACGCTGGAGGTGATTGGCAAGCATCTTCAGCGCCCGGCCTCCCTCTTCAGCGTGCTCGCCTTCGAGCATCTTCGGGTCGATGTGAACGGTCCAGCCTTCGATGTCCTTGATGACGGGATCGAAGTGGGAGGGGTTCGGCTGTTCAGGATCCTGCGCGAAGAGGGCGGCAAACGTTATCAATATAGCGGCCATCAGTAGCGAGACCGAAAGTGCGGGGCGTTTCATTCTCGAATAGCTTTAGACCATTAGCTCGGCCAACGGCCCCGATAGCTCGAGATCCTTGAGATTGGCATCCGGTTGCCCGAACGTTTCCGGCGCTTCGATTCCGGCGGCGTGCATCAGGGACAGATAAAGATTGGCGATGGTGCGATGGCCGCCTTCCCGATACTTCGGATACTCGATGTAGCGGCCCATCTTCAGATTGCCCGCCATTCCGCCGAGCAGAACAAACGGCCAATCCGCCATCCCGCCATGATGATCGCCGCCGGAGCAGGCCATGTAAACGATCAGCGTATTGTCGAGCATCGATCCATTTCCTTCCGGAATGCTGTCGAGCTTCTTCGCCATGTTTGCGATCTGTTTCAGATGCAGCTTTTCGATCTCCATCCGCGCTTGATGTCCGGTCCAGCCGTTGGACGCGGTGTTTTCCTGCAGGTGGCCGATGGAGTGGACGGAATTCGAGAGGCCGAGCTCCGAATACTTCACGCCCATCGTGTCCGGACGCAGCGTGATCACATTCGTCAGGCCGGCGACCAGAGCGGCCGAGGCGATTTCAAAGTGCGATTCGATTCGCGCGGATGGCGCCATTGAATTGTAGCGATCGGATAGTTTCGGCGCGTGCTCCTGAATCTGGTCCGTTAGAGCTGCTTTCTTTTCTTCGATCTTTCGCAGCGAATCGAACGAATCCATATAAAGAGCGAAGCGTTCCTTGTCGTCACCGGATAGTTGCCTTCCGACGCGTCGCGCGTCCTCGGTCAGGAAATCCATAAGGTTGCCGTTGAGGGCGAGTTTCTTTTCCAGTTGCTCGGGGCTTGCGACGGCAGCGCCGAAGAGTTCGAGAAATGCTTTTCGCGGCGAACCCTGATAGGCAACCGGCTTTGCGGCTCCGTAGGCTGAAAGGTTCGGATAGCAGTAGGTATCTTCCGGCTTCCATCCGGTCTCCAGCAAACGCCCGTTCATCGCCATCCCGTACATCGGATAAGGTCCGGTGGAAAGATGCTGCCCGAGCAGACAATCCAGTGTCGGCGCAATGGCGACCTTTTCGGAATCGTGGCAGGAAAGAGCGCCGAAACCCGTGGTGTGATCGCCCCGGAAACCGACTCCTGACAGGCTTTGTATGATCGTCAGGCGGTCTTTGAGCGAATCGAGCGCGTTGAGTTTCTCCGGCAGCTGCTGGTCGGCGAGGGGGGCGTCGACCAGTGGCCCGAGGCGTCGCGCGCTATTGCCGAGCTTCTTTCCGTCGTCCGGATTAATGTAGCGATTTTCGAGGCCGTCGGGGACGAGATTGAACTTGTCGATTCCGGATGCTTTCACCACGAAGACGAATCGTTTGGGCAACGCCGCTTCGTCTCCAGCTGCGTGGACGCGAACGGAATTCAGAAACGGCACCATCGCGAGAGAACTGCCGCCGAGCGAGAGGTTTCGAAGGAATTGTCGTCTTTTGGTGGTCATGAAATCGTGCAGTTATCGTCGGTATAAAAAGGAATCTGAACTCAATAAAGATACAACGAGCGCTTTAAAACTGCCGCCGTTATCGACATAGGCTCGCTCGGCTTCGATCAACGTTTTTGAATCACTAAGCATCTCATTTCGGCCCATCAAATAGCGGAACAAATGCCGAATGAACGACTGGCGCGCACGGTCCGAATGTCCTAACCGATGCATCATCTCGATCGCGTCCTTGACTTCGCCATCGATCTCGGGATCGCCTTAGAACGCAATCGCTCCGGATGCGTCGATCTCGCGGGTCGTGAGCTTGCCCTCTTTCAACTTCCGATCGAATTCACCGTCGCGCCGCGTGTAGATTTCGCCGTTTTCGTCAAAATAGACCTGCGTTCGATATCGGCCCCAATCGTCGAACACCTCGAACGGCTCGCCGAGCGGATTCATCTTGCGATGACACTTCCAGCAACGCTCGGCCCGTAGCGGCTCCATCCGTTCTCTAAGTGTTTTGTGAGGATCGGTCGGCACGGCCGCGTCGACATCCGGCGGCACATCGCCGAGCACGCCTGCAAGCAACCGCTCATAAACCCAGATCCCGCGATGAATCGGATCGTTATCTTCATTCAGCGAATACGCCGCCAACCACGCTGGATGCGTTAACAAACCACGGCTCTTCAGGGATTTTCGTGGCAACTATCTAACGGAAAGAGATCTAACTTTGCGCAGAAAAACATGATTCGAATG
>JBLHKS010000082.1:0-27906 GCA_047620505.1 Verrucomicrobiales bacterium
TTCCCTGGAACCGGGCAGTGGACAGACTGCACGAAATCTACGCCAATTTCTAAGGGAAGTTTTCCACACCGTTGGAACATCACAATGCCGAGCATGAGCCGAGCAATCAGCGGCGCGGCATTGTTGTCCGTTTTGAACAGAAATTGGAGTGTCTTCACTTTTCTGTTTTCCGGCTTGGATTACTTCGTCGCGACGACAGGCTCGAACTGCTTACCGCGAAGCGGCACGCCGTAGTAGTCGTGAAGCACCCCGTCGTAGTCGACGTTCACGAGTGTGTGCGGATCGAACTTTGGCGAGTTTTCGATCCGGTCGCGGGTCAGATCGTATGAAACCGACTTGTCCTCCCAGCGGATGAACTGCTCCCAACTCGGCGAGAGCAACACCTTGCGGCCCGGAAGCCACTTGCCTGTGTCGACGACAAAATAGCGGATCTGCCAAGGCTTGGTTTCGACCACGCAGTCCGCGACGGTCCCGACATCGCCATTGAGCGCCTTGACTTGATATCCCATCACTTTATTCGCGGAACGCAGGTGATGCTTGCGGATCTGCTCAAGCTCAGCGGAGAGTTCCGCAGGCTGCTGTTCGGAAGGCGGTGGAGTGATCGCCATCGGATACGGAGTCATACCCCACAAGTCAGGACCAACCCAGTAAGGCGGATGTCCGTAGTGCTTCGCCAACGCGTGCTCGTATTCTAACGACACCGGCTCGTGCTCGGCGAGCGGAGGGGAGGACTCGATTTGTTCCTTTGTCAGGGCGACGCCCATGCTGACATCGTGCTTTCCGAGATCCGGATTCTTAAACGAAAGCGGGCTCACGAGCACTTCATCGCGACTGAAGAAGCCGCCGACATCAACGACGATGTAGCGGATAGCGAAGTTGCGGTCGTCGAAGAGTAAGTCGCAGCATTTACCGCAGGCGCCATCGATGGCTTCGACGGGCATTCCAATGAGGTTTTTGATCGTTCTAAACATAGTATTGTGGGTTGTTACGAATTCAAAGACGCAACTTGCGTGCCAGCGCCGGATCGCGGGTCAAACCGGCAGCTGCTGGAGCCGATCCGTGCAGATTACCCGGTCGCGGCGATGGCCAACCGTGCAAAGCGCCAGTCTCGCCCTGCGCCCATTAATCAGACATTTCGCACGTAAAAATCCCAACGGGATTTCGCACAAACAGCCTGGGGTTGCCGCAACGAAGTGAAGGCTACCCCAGGAACTACCGCGATGTAAGATCCAAACAAGGCCGAAGGTCTTGCGTACCGTTCCGGATCGCTTTCAGCGATCATTATCAGTATGCACGACGAACCCGGGTAGGACTCCGCTTCGCTACGGCCAACCCGGGGCTGATCATGCGAAATCCCTTTGGGATTTAACTGCGAATTGTCTGATTAACAATATTCAATCAAGACTCAGCTTCTTGCGCTTACGATAAAGAGTCGTCTGATCGATCCCGAGAATGTCGGCGGCTTCCTGCATACTATCCGCTTGAGCGAGAATCTGCCGAATGTGCGCGGCTTCGACTGTCTCCAACGGGATGCTGGCGCCGATGCGAAGGTCGTGATCGACGGCGGTTGCGCCAGAGGGGCCGGTGCCCAGGTCCGCGGGGGTGATCTGTTCGCCGCGGGCCAAAATCACGGCGCGCTCGATCGCGTTGCGCAGTTCGCGCAGATTGCCGGGCCATTCGTAAGCGCGGAGACAGTCGAACGCCTCGGGGCTGAATTCGCGGACGGGACGACCGAATTGGGTGGCGAAAAACGTGAGATATTTTGTGGCGAAATGCGCGAGATCCTCTGGACGCGCTCGCAGGGGCGGCATTTCGACGGTGATGACGTTGAGGCGAAAATAGAGATCCTCGCGGAATTCGCCGGCTTCGACGCTTTGTTTCAGATCGCGGTTTGTCGCGGCGATGATGCGGACGTTAGCCTGGCGGGGCTTGCTTTCTCCGAGCCGCTCGTACTCGCGCTCCTGAAGGAGGCGCAGGAGTTTGGGCTGAATCTCAAGAGGTAGCTCGCCAATTTCATCGAGAAACAGCGTGCCGCCTTCGGCCGCCTTGACCTTGCCCCAGGTGTCTTTTACGGCGCCGGTGAAGGACCCTTTCAGGTGTCCGAAAAGTTCGCTCTCAAGCAGCTCTTTGGAAAGGCTGGGACAGCTGACGGTGACGAACGGTTTGCTGGCGTAGGAACTCTGAGTATGAACAGCGCGGGCGGCGACGCTCTTGCCGGTGCCGCTCTCTCCTAATATAACAATGGTAGCCGGCGTGTCCGCGGCGCGAAACATAATATCATACGCTTCACGCATCAGGTGGTCCGTGGACTCGAACTCCGGCTCGGGCGATTGACGTTGGACTTCTTCTTCCAGCTCCCCGATACGCGTCTCCATCCGGCGCGTCTTCTGCGCCAACGCGAGGACCTGGCGAAGGCGGTCGGCGGTGAAGGGTTTTTCGATGTAGTCCATCGCGCCAGCCTGCGTGGCTTTAACAGCCGTGCGAAGACCGGCATGGGCAGTGAAGATGACGACGGGCAGGCGCGGGTAAATCTTCTTGATTTGGCGCAGGACTTCGAGTCCGTCGTCCTCGCCGAGCTTGAGGTCGAGCAGGACGAGGTCGTATTGATCTTCCTTCAGTTTCAGCATCGCGACCTGCGCGCCGTCAGCGGTTTCTGCATAATGCCCTTCGGAATCGATCAACGCTTGAGTCGATTGCCTGACGGTCTTTTCATCATCTACAACGAGAACATCCATAGTATCCAATCAGTCAATCTTCCAGGGGCTTTGGCAGGGTGAAACAGAAACGGCTGCCTCCGTTTTTGGCGCCCGCGATCCAGATGCGGCCTCCGTGATGCTCGACGATCCGTTTGCAGAACGCCAAACCTAAGCCCGATCCGGGACTATCGCCGGCGCTCTTTGTCCGCCGGAACATTTCAAAGACGCGTTCGCGCTCGCTTGGCTCGATGCCGATACCGGCATCCTCGATTTCGATCCTGAGCCCGCCATCATTTTCGATGGCGCGGGCTTTGACGGAGGCGGTTTCGCCGTTGCGATATTTAATGGAGTTGGAAAGGAGGTTGTCCAGCAGCTGCTGAATCAAAAGCGGGTCGCCATGAACTGACGGCAGGGGCTGCTCGCAGGAAACCTGAAGCTCAACCGAGGAGTAGGCGTTCTGGATCGTGAAACAGGCATCGCGAAATTGGCGGTCGAGATCGACGGTCCCGAACTCCGATTCGTCGGCGCCGACGCGAGCGAATTCGAGAAGTCGACTGGCGAGTTTGGCGACATTGTTGATCGCCTGACGGCTGTCGGCGACAAAGCGGGTGGTGGATTGATCGAACGCGGCCTCGTGTTTGGCTTCGACGATGTCGAGGCAAGTCGTTACCACCTGCAAGGGCGTCCGAACTTCATGAGCGACGATGGAAGCGAAGCGGTGAAGTTCTTCGTTACGCTCTTTCAGTTCGCGCGAGACCTGATGCCGGTGAATCGCATAGTGAATCGAACGAAACAGCAGCTCTGTCGTTAGGTCGGCTTTAATGAGGTAGTCCTGAGCCCCCTGGTCCATCGTCCGAACGGCAAATTCGACGTCGTCGAGCGACGTCAGGACGACCACGGGAAGGTCATCGGTCAGCGCGAAAATCCGGGGAAGAGTCTCGTCCATATCGGAATCCGGCAGCTTCAGATCGGCGAGAATAAGATCGAACGGCTCCTCTGCGAGGCAGGTTTCGGCTGCGGCGATCGTGGTCACGTGCCGGACGCCGACACCGGGATCCCCGACGCGGTCGAGGAGGCGCTGAATGAGAATCGCATGATCGGAGGTATCCTCGATCAGCAGAACGGAAACGGGCTTGCCGGAATTGGGGAGCATGCTGACGGGTCGCCTCAGACGTGGGCCGGGTGATTCCAGGTGCCCCAATACCGGCTCAGGTCATGAAGCATTTGGCGAAAGTCCGTAAAGTTGGCGGGCTTAACGAGATAGCTGTTCACGTGATGCTCGTAGGCGCGCGAGCGGTCGCTCTCGGCATCGGAGGTGGTGATGATGATGACCGGAATCGAGGCGAGGTTCGAATCCGCGCGGATCGCTTTGAGAACTTCGTGCCCATCGAGCTTAGGCATCTTGAGATCGAGTAGAATCACGTCCGGGCGCGGAGCGTCTTCAAACGGAGGTTCTTTGCGGAGATAAGCCAAGGCCTCGACTCCATCGTGCGCGCGATTCAGCACGTTCCCGGCTCGCTCCCCCCGGAGATTGCGTGCAATCAGCTGGGCGTGGTCGTCGTCGTCTTCGACCACGAGATATCGGGTCACTTTCGGATCCATCTTAGAGAAGGTCGTCGGTTTCATGAGACACACAAGACTTTCGGGCGGAAGTTGGGCGGGAGAAAGGCTCATCCCCGCTCCGCTCCTTGACAATGCCTCAACCGCCGAAAGTTTCCCAGATCCTCCGCCTGCTCAAGGATGACTGCTGGGCACTGAAAAGTCAGCGCGGGAGTCACCGCCAGTTTGCACACCCGATCAAACCGGGTAAGGTCACGATCAACGGCAAGTCCAGTGCACATCCCTCGCGAGCCAACTGGGAGAGCATTCAAAAACAAGCCGGCTGGAAGTAAATAGAACCACCAGAACCGCTCCCAGAACATGCGTTACCTTCTCGTGATTACCAAAGATCCGGACACCGATTACAGCGGCTGCTTCCCGGATGCGCCGGGTTGCTACGCGATCGGTGAATCCGCCGAAGAAGTGAAGTGGCGAGCCGCCGACTCGCTGATCGATCATCTGGCTGGCGAACCTCCTCCGCGTCCCCGGGATCTACAGGCCCTGGTAACCGATTCTGAGGCGGGGTTGACAGACTCTTCGGTCGTGGCCCTGACGTGGGTCGAATACGAGCCAGAGCCAGCAGCTGCTGTCGCGGCGTAGCTGGACAATCCGACACCGAGGCTGAATTTCACGACCCGGCCGACCGGGCTGCAGCGTGATTCCAAGTGCCCCAATACCGGCTCAGGTCATGAAGCATTTCGCGAAACTCCGCGAAGTCGGCGGGCTTAACGAGGTAGCTGTTTACGTGATGCTTGTAGGCGCGCGCGCGGTCGCTCTCGGCATCGGAGGTGGTCATGACGACTACCGGAATCGGGGCGAGGTTCGAATCTTCGCGGATGGCTTTGAGCACTTCGTGCCCGTCGAGCTTTGGCATCTTGAGATCGAGTAGAATCACGTCAGGGCGCGGGGCATCTTCAAACGGAGGTGCTTTGCGGAGATAAGCCAAGGCCTCGGCGCCATCGCGCGCCCGGTTCAGCACATTGCCGGCTCGCTCCCCACGGAGGTTGCGCGCGATCAACTGGGCGTGGTCGTCGTCGTCTTCGACCACGAGATATCGGGTCATTTTTGGGTCCATTTCAGTTAGTTAGGTAAGATTCGTAAATTTATGAGACTTGGAAGACTTTCGGGCGGGTGTTAGGCTGGGGAAAGGCGATCCAGAAAGTGGCACCTTCGCCGGGCGCGGAATCAACCCACGCCCGTCCACCGTAGGCGTTCATGATCTTGGCGACGCTGGCGAGGCCGACGCCTGAGCCTGGCTTCGTTTTGTCGAGACGCTGGAAGAGGCGGAAGATCGTTTCGTGATAGTCCGGTTCGATCCCGGGACCGTTGTCGCGGACGAAAAGCCGGGCACCGAGCCGGTCGCTGGCGCCGCCGATCTCGATCCGGAGGCCAATGTCAGTGTCAGGGTCGACGGTTGCGTATTTGAGGGCGTTGGAGATCAGGTTTTCGAAGATCCGCTCCAGATCGACGGGGGAAGCGTGGACCGCTGGCAGGCCGGAAGCGATCACCAGCGTGGCGCCCGCTTCCGACAGCCGCTCGGCGAGATTCTCTTTCATCCGCGCCAGCAGCTGCTGGACGTCGATGTCTTCGCGATCCACGTCGCGTCTGCCCATTCGGCTGTGCTTCAGAAGGTCGTCGATGAGGTCACCCATCTGGGTGGCGGCTCGTTGGATCCGGCTGGCGGAATCCAGCACGGCCTCGGTGTCGCCCGTTTTCAGATCTTCCAACATCAGTCCGATGAAGCCCTGACAGGTCACCAACGGACTCTTGAGGTCGTGGGAAACGGAGTAGACTAACTCGTCGATCTCTTTCCTTCGATCCTGTACTTCACGGCTCAGGTGTGAAAGCTCCTCGTTGCGCTGCTGGATAAAGCCGTCGATCGCGTTTTGCAGATCGCGCGCGGTATTCAACTCGCTGCGCCGCCACGGTTCGGAGCGGGCGCTCGCCTGACTCGCGAGCTGGTCCCCAGATTTCATTTCCGGGGAGGCCGTCATCGGGCGGAAGAAGAGAAGGTAGTCCTCCGGCCAGAGTCTGAGTGAGATCAGGCCGCTGGCCGAGCCGGCGAAATCGGCGGCGTCTTCCCATCCGTCCGCGAGGGAACTGGTCGAGAGAAAGGGCTCGGTCTGATTCTCATCGAGCCATGCCTTGATGCGGTGGACCTCGATCTCGTCCGGCGTATTGCCAATAAGATGAACGTCCGTCCCGAAAAGGATCGCGGCGCCGCCAGCGCGGACCAGCTGAAGCAAGTCGTCTTTCGCCGCCAACAAGCCTTCGGACACGCTGGCGGTCGAGCCCAGCACGTAAATCAGGCGAGCGTAAATCTCGCGAAGCGTCACATTTTGTCTGGCCTCGACGGCCGCTTCACAGGCTGAAAGGTGGGCTGAGGCCAACACGCCGAGCATGGCGCAGGCCACTCGAATCTCAGCTGACACATGACGCGGTTCGCGGTGATGGCAGGCAATGAGACCCCACAACTCGTCGCCACGCATCAGGGAAACGACGAACGCGGCGCCCACCTGATAGTTCTCCAGAAATTCGCGGAGACGGGGCGTGACCTCGCGCAACACGCACTGACTCAGGTCCAGTGGTAGTCCGGTCGGGGATGCCGCGTCGAGGGGTGCAGGCTCAGCGGCAACGTCCACAATCAGCCGGACCCAGCTGCCGGGTCGAGCGGGATTCTGAACCGGGACCTCGACCGCCGGATATTTCAGCCCGAGGCGGGATTCAAGCCCGGCGGCATAAGCCTCCGCGACGACTTCGCCCTCGGAGAACGGCGCGAAACGGTAAACCATCACCCGGTCGAAGCCCGTCAGGCCGCGCATCTCGGCGCAGACCGACTCGCAAGTGGTCCGGATCGCATTCGCGTCTGCCGAGACCGTAAATCCGCTACAGGCGAAATGAAAGAAGGGGTGGATCGCGCGTTGGAGAGAATGGTGGGATTCCGGCACCGTCGTCGGGTTCTCCAACTCGAGAATGACGTGCTCGCCCGCGCGGTGGGCCGTGACATCGAAGTAGCGATGCCCGTCGTAAGTTCGCGCCGGCAACTGCCAGCCGTTGACCGGGCCCCGGGCGTCCTCCCGCGCACAATCCTCGAACAACGTGCGCGCCGTCTCGTCGAGGATATCGGCGACTGTTTGGCCGAGGATTTCGTCCTTCCCCCGCCCCAGCAGCTGCTGGGCGTTCGCGCTCGCATGAGTTACGACGCCATCGCTCGCCCGCGCCGCCAGCAGCACGCCGTGCGGCTGAATCAGGGGCGGCCCGGAATCCAGAGTGAGCGGATTGGATTCAGTCATGGCTGTGGAAGGACGTTCTCATCGAAATCGGAGATTCATACCGAAGTCTATGAGCAAGGGACGTGCCAGCACCCGGTGGTCTCGCGTCCGGAGCGAACCGGTCCGGCCAACCATGCGAATCGCCCGGTCCCGGCTCGCAATGGGAAGGCAGACTGCACGGTCCCGCGGCTGCAAACCGGGTCCCGACCCTGAAACGGCGCTGGCATGAAGGCTGCGAATCCTATCGCTATGAAAAACGCCCATACATTTCAACATCATCATCCTCCCATCAGCGGTCGCTCGCTGAAAGGAATCGGGGTCCTTGGGGGACTCGCCATGATCCCGCCCCTGATCACGATCTTTATTTATCCCACGCTGCTGCCCGGAGCATCGAATCAGCTGCTGGAGCTCATCGCCATGATTGTTGGCGTGGCGTCGTTCGCCGCTTACTTCGCCGGGTCGGCGCGGCCGTGAAATCGTAACTCCATTTGATGGCATGAGTGAAAACAGCATAACGAAAGGCCGGATCCTCGTGGTCGACGATGACGACGCCACGCGTCGAGGTTTCCAAGCCATCCTCGAAACCGCCGGATACACCGTCGTGGTCGAATCCGGTGGCCAGGCGGCGCTCGACCGGCTGACGAAATCCAGGGAATCCGCCGAACCTGACTTCGATCTCATGCTCTTGGATCTGGTGATGCCCGGTCTGAACGGCCTTGGCGTGATGCGTGAGCTGCGCAAACTCCATGACTTCCTCCCCGTCGCGTTCGTCAGCGGTCGGCTCGATTCCAAAATCTGCGTCGAGGCGGCCCACTACGGAGTGGTCGACTTTCTGGCCAAGCCGGCTCCAGCCAAACGATTGTGCGCCCTGGTCGAGCAAATGCTAGGAGAAGAACGCGAATTCGGTGCCCATGGCGAAGCGGATTCACTGCAACGGCTCGCTGAGCACCTCGTTGCCTTCGCCAAAACACTGATGCGCCGCCACCTCTTCAAGCCGGCCGCGGCCGCGCTCGACTGCGCCATCGAACTGTCCAAATCCGGCGTCTCCCCGGAGAGCGCCGTGGGCACCGCCACCCTGCGGATGATCGCCCATCACCTGATCGCCATTCAGGCCGACGCCAAACCCGGAGCGGACTTCGCGTCTGCCCGGTTCTACAAAGCCGCGAGATTGCTCGAAGACCTGGTGTGAATCGGGCGAATCGCCCTTCCGCCAGGGATCGGGATCGGGTAAAACGCCTGAATCGCGATTCCGGCTGAATCTCTGGATCCGGCATTGAGGCTCCTTTTGCGGCCCCGCGTGCCACTCGAAGCCGGTGGCACGAAGTCTGCGCTTGAAATCACCGACAACAAACCACACACCCAAAATCAAAATCGAATGAAATACCCTACCTATCTACGAATCGTTTCCCTGCTCGCCATCCCAGCGCTGTTGCTTCCGTTGAATTCGTGCCAGACCCACACTCAGGACGGAGCTTTGGTCGGAGGGCTTGGCGGCGCGGCCGTTGGCGCTCTGATCTCTGATGATAAAGGGCGAGGCGCGCTCATCGGAGGGGCGCTTGGCGCGGCCGGCGGAGCTGCCGTCGGGAGTTCAAAAGACCGCCGCCATAACCATTGATTCATCGATTCACGCACACTGCTGGCGGGCCCGATTCAGAAGCGGGTCGCCAGCTTTGCGACCGTGCGAAAACCGATAAAGAGAATAGGCCAGGCCAGTTGAAGGATTGCCGCTCCCAGTCGAGGCAGGCCTGACGGAAGCGGTGGCTGAATTGCCGGACGCCGAGGAAGTCGAAAACCTCCCACCGCTGGGTGTCGTCGTTAAACTCGACGGAGCTGGCGCGGGTGATCTCACCCTCCACAAGATCGCGTTGTGACGAGTGGCCGCGCCTTCGATCACATCGACCACGTGTGCCAACTCGCAGGAGAGTCGCTCTGTAATCGTCAAAGCCGGACGTTTGACTCGGTGCCTTTGCGTCGGTACCGCCGAATGATGAAAACTATCGTTTCGTGTTTCCTGGTGGCGACGCTCGCCGCGGCTTTTGCCGAGCCGATCGAAATCGGCACGCGCCGCGAATTGTTCGTCGACGATCACATGATCCAGCAGCTGCTGGGTGGAGCCGAGCTGCGTTTGCATCAGCCGACGCCACGCGAAATCGCGATCGTGCATGACGAAGAGTGGGAGGGCACGGGTTGCGGGTATCACAGTATTTTCAAAGATGGCGAACTCTATCGGATGTACTACAAAGCCTGGCACATCGAAGTCAGCGAGAGCGGCGTGAACACAAAACGGCACCCGCTTTTCTGTTGCTACGCCGAAAGTGACGACGGTGTTCATTGGCGTAAGCCAAAGGTGGGATTGCACGAATTTGTCGGATCGAAGGAGAACAACATCGTCATTGCCGGTGGCAAGATCGGGGAGTTGAACGTGGATGCGGGTCACCCTGCGGTTTTTCTGGACGCAAATCCGAATGTGGCCGAGGACGCCCGCTACAAAGCGATTGTGCGCTCGACCAAGCCGAACGGACTTTTGCCGTTCAAATCCGCGGACGGCTTAAACTGGGTGCCGGCCGTTGACGCTCCGATTCTCCACGGCAAGGGCGCGTTTGATTCGCAGAATCTGGCTTTCTGGGATCCTGAGATTGGCAAATATCGCGCCTACTGGCGGGCGTTTTCCGAAGGCGAAACGACTGACAAAAACTGGACGCCGGGCGGCTATCGAATCATTCGCACCGCCGTGTCGGACGACTTGGTCGAATGGACCGAGCATGCCGATCTGACCTACGAAGACTCGCCCGCGGCGCATCTTTACACGAACGGGGTTCAGCCCTATCACCGCGCCCCGCACGTCCTGATCGGGCTTCCAACACGCTACGTGGATCGCGGTGAGTCCGAGCCGATGACAGCGCTGCCCGACTCGGAAAGCCGGAAACTTCGCGCCGCGGCGAGTCCGCGTTACGGCCACGCTTTGACAGACGGGCAGTTCATGGCCAGTCGTGATGGGCGGCATTTCAAACGCTGGAACGAAGCCTTTCTGCGGCCCGGCCCCGAGCGTCCTGGAACCTGGCACTACGGCGCTCACTATCTGGGTTGGGGCGTCGTGGAAACGGCGTCTGATCTGCCTGGGGCACCGAACGAACTTTCGGTCTACGCCACGGAAAAGTACTGGCATGGCGACGGGAGCGCGCTGCGGCGCTACACCCTTCGCTTAGATGGTTTCGTTTCCGCATCGGCCGACTGGAAGGGCGGGCAGCTGCTGACGAAGCCGCTGACTTTCGAAGGAAATCGGTTAGAGCTCAACTTCGCGACTTCGGCTGGTGGAGAAGTTCGGGTTGAGATTCAAGACGCCAACGGGAAGCCAGTCGAGGGGTTTGCGCTCGATGACTGTCCTCCTCAATTTGGCGATTCCGTGGAGAAGACGGTGACCTGGTCAAGTGGTGCAAATCTGGCTGAGCTTGCCGGAAAACCGGTCCGCCTGCTGTTCGAACTGAAGGACGCCGATTTGTATGCGTTTCGTTTCCAATAACTCACATTCCAGCAGCTGCAGGTTGCTCGATTTCCGCCCATGAACTGGCAGTCGGTCGAGTCCACCAACCCCGGTCTGATGGCGACTGGGCGCGGCAGGGCCAAAAAAAGGAAAGTCCTATGAGTTCACCATCAGGGCTTGGCCTGGTTCAATGGCGCTTGGTGATCGCCCATGAGATAGCCGAAAAGATCGCGCAGTTGATCATCGCTGAGGTCGTTGAGCAGGCCTGCGGGCATCAGGGAGAGGCTTAGCGTCTCGGTTGACTCGATGTCCGTCGGCACGAGAAACGTCGGATCCGGCGAGCCAGCGGTCTTGAGCGTAACGCGCTTTTCGCTTTGGGCGGCGACGACTCCGCTGAGGGTGCGGCCGTCTTTGAGCTTCACGATCGAGAGCCGATAACCGGCCGGGACGACAGCGCTGGGGGTGAGGATGTTTTCCAACAAGTAGTCCAATTCGTGGCGGCCAGAGCCCGTCAGATCGGGACCGATCGGACCGATCGGGCCGCCCGCGCCGTAGAGCCGGTGGCAGCTGGCGCAACGCTCGGCGTAGATCGCGCGGCCTGCGCTGAGATCAGATTGCTTGAGAGTTGCGGGCGTGATGAGCTTGCGGAGGCGGGTCGCGAGCTCAGCAGCTGCTGGGTCATCGACGGACGGGTTGAATTCGCCCCAGAGTTCCGCAAGGCGCTCAGTCAACGCGGCGTCGTTGTGCTGGACGATCTGGCGAGCATGAACCGTAGTCAGGATTTCCGGGCCGAAGCGCTTTTCGGCGATTCGATCGAGAAGGATATTCGACCACGAGGCGCGGGAGACGATGACCTCCATCGCGGCGGCGCGTTCGTCGGGTTTTAAGTAGGCGAAGCGTCCGATGATCAGCTGACCGATTTCATCATCCGGGTAACGGGCGAGTTGTTCGGCGCAAACTCCGGAAACTTCGCTTTCGGCGATCCAACGCATGAGATGAGCTTTGAGATCGCCGGGATGATCCGCTTCGCCGAGATTTGTGATCGCGGTGCGGCGGGAAGCTGGCTTGGCGTCCGGATTGTCAGCGATTTTGAAGATGGCGTCGAGGGAGCGACCGTCGCCGAAAATCGCGCCGAGTTGATTCGTTATCGGATCGTCTGGCGCGAGCTTGGCGATTTTACTCCAATCCGGTAACGGCTCAGCTTTGGGCAGTCCTTCAAGCGCGTCGGCCAAACCACCGAGATGAGTCGCCGCATGATCCGGTTGCGCGAGGATGAGCTTGGCGAGCAGGTTTTTGCTGTCTGGGTAAGACTCGCCTAACCGGCGAATGATGAAACGGCGCAGCTCGGGAATCGCGCAAGCCCGCAGGAGGCGGCTGACGTCGGATTCGTTGGCCCGGGCGACGATCGGCTCGATCGCAAACCAGACCATGAGCGGATAGTTGTGATCCTCCGCGTCGTCGGCGTGGGCGACGAGTTTTTCGGCGATTTGAACTTGGACATCCGGTTTCAAGCGCGGAAGCAACGATGCGATCGCGAGCCGAATCCGCGACGAACCGGATTGCGCGAGTTCATCCAGATTGCCCGCCGAATCCGGATCGTCACGCAGCAGCTGAAGCGCCTGAACCCGGAGCGCTTCCCGTGGATCCGCCAGCAGCTGCTGGGGTCGTGCGGCGGCGGCGGCATTCAGCGCGTGGAGGTAACGAATCGCTTGAACCTCGTCCTTCTCCTCCGCCAGCCGCGATTCCAGATGCTCGATCCAGCTTGGTGGCAAACTTTCAAGGACGCGCATTTCTTGAATCATGAGCTGAGCCTGTCGCGCGAACCAAACGTTCGGATTTCGCAGCCACGCATCGAGTTCGTCGATGGTCTCCGGCGGCGTGGTCGGCCCCGAAGTCGGCTCGCCAAATCGAATCCGATAGACCCTGCCCGACTCGCGATGAATCGCATCGTGATCGTGACATTCGCCAGTGTCCGACCAGTCTAACACGTAGACATCCCCGTCCGGCCCCTGCGCCAGATCGATCCCGCGAAACCAGCGATCGGTGAACTTCACAAAGTCCGGCTGATGCTTCGCAACAAAGCCGCTGCCCTCGCGATGCAGCCGCTCGCGATTGAGCCGGCGACCGTGAAAATTGAGCGTAAAAACATCCCCACGATACTCAGCGGGCCACTTATCCGCCTGGTAAACCATCAGCCCGGTGTGAGCATGCCCGCCACCGAATGCGTCCTCAGCATCGACGTTTTCCCGCGTGTCCGTCCACGATCCATCGATGTCGAAATGCCAGTGATCGGCGTGCATGTCGATCAGCCGATAAAGATACGGCCGCTGATGCTGGCCGAACATCCGCTTGGTGTAGGCGCCGGGGATGCCGTGCCAGAAATGGCCGATGACGGTGTTGATGTAAAACAGCTCGCCCTCGGCCGTCCAGTCGTGGCCCCACGGGTTGGTGCCGCCGCGGGTCCACGCCTCGATTTTGTGAGTGTCAGGGTGGTAACGCCAGATGCCGGTGTCGATGCTAAGCCGCTCCGCCGACGGCGTGCCCTGCGCGCCGAGTTCCGACACCGCAACGATCCCCTGCCGTCCATAAAGCCAGCCGTCCGGCCCCCATTTGAGGCCGTTAGCGATCGTGTGACGCGTGAACTTCAGGTCGAAGCCATCGAGCTTCACGACAGCCGGTCCGTCAGGCTTGAGATCGCCGTCCGCGTCTGGAATGAAGACCATCGCTGGCGACGTCAGCGCCCAAACACCGCCGTAGCCGATCGCGATCCCGGTGAGTCGCTGGAGGTTTTCCGCAAACACTGTTCGCGTTTCGAATTCGCCGTCC
Organism: Verrucomicrobiales bacterium; assembly: GCA_047620505.1. Lineage (GTDB taxonomy): Bacteria > Verrucomicrobiota > Verrucomicrobiia > Verrucomicrobiales > DEV007 > JBLHKS01. Next base: position 13,875 of record JBLHKS010000082.1, read on the forward strand.
GCGTCCTTGTCTTCAAGCACCACGATTCGGTCCGACTCCGTGAGGTCGAAATTGTCGCTCCGATCCGAGTATGTCCGGCACTCCGCAATCCAGAGCCGGCCATGATGATCCCAGGTCAAAGCGATCGGCTGCCCGATGTCCGGCTCAGAGGCGATGACGTCGACGCTGAAGCCCTCCGGTGCGATCGCCGCTCCAGCAGCTGCTGATGGGGAGAGCGGTTCCGTCGCCGTTTCGACGCCAAACACCGGAACAGTCGCGAGGCAAATCAGAGGCCAGAGTTTCATAACCGAAACACAGGATTGAATTGGGTTCGATGCAAAACGTTTCGCGGAAAACCCGTGATCTATGGCGAGGACCAGACCTTCAAAGGCGCATCACCAGCAACAAGATCGCCGACGCCCTCCTTGAGGGGCCGCCACCACGTAAGGGTTGGGAGGAATACTACAAACTCTAGCGACTGCCCGGGACCGCCAGTGTGAGGGGTCGGTTGAGGGCGACTTCCTTCGGCTCTGTTATGCCAGTTCACTTTAAGGGTCGTTAAAGTAGACGGATGAGGGCGAAATGGCTGGGCCGGGCCAAGAAGGAATTTCTTATCGACGTCCTTCTCACATATCTAAACTCCACCGACTGGGTGCGATTCCCGGAGCTTCCCTCCGCATTCCGTCGGGCCTGTTTGGAACATCAAAGTCGATGTTCCGCGTATTCAAACTCCGAAAGAAGGGTCGAATATGCGCCGGAAGCTGTTTCACCTTTTCCGGATCCCAGTCCTTCACATCTTTGATCGGCCCCGCCCAGGCCGGGCGATAGGCGATCGCCAGCATCCGCCGAACCCTGTTGCTGTGATTCGGATAGTTTCCGTGAAAGACGTTCTGATTGATGATAACCGCCGAGCCCGCCTTGCAGCAGACCATCTGCTCTTCCGGATGACTTAAAAAGCGGTTGTAAGGATTGCCATCGATATGCAACGACAGGTGCGACCTTGGGATCACCTTGAACGGCGAGCAGTCCGGCGTCTGGTCGTCCAGGTAATACAGCGCCCTTGCCAGCACCGGGGAGCTCGACTGATGTCCAAAAATCCTTGACCCATACGGCTGCGCATCCGTGTGCACGGCAATCCCCGGATGCCCCGGTTCTGAAATTCCGTAGGCGCACGACGTGCAGATCACCTCATCTCCGAACAAATCGGTCAGAAATTCGATCATCGGGGACTGTGCGATGACGTCGATTGCGTTGGGCGAATCCGACCACTGAACGTTCGAGTGCCCGCGCTGGTGTGGACTGTAGTCCACTGTGCGCATTGGCAGTTTCCTCAACTCCTCCCGAATCGCCCCCAGCTGAGTCTCCGAAAGCAAACCCGGGATCACGAGATAACCCTCCAGCTCTATCGACTGGATCCGTTCCGCCTGCGAGAGCGTGGCCCAGTCTTTATCCTCTTGCTGCGCCCGGGCGATATCCTCCCTGCTGTTCGTGAACGATGTATCCATGCCTCAGATGGACTGTTGCGGTCCGGTCGAGTCAAGCAGTCGTCGACGCTTCGGTTGCTGCAGGGGATTACGATTCCGGCCTCGCGTCAGGCCCCTCCATGCCCTTGGGCAGCGCCGAAAAGCCTGAGAATCGTTAAGTGTCCTATCAATCGGTCTTTAAATCAGAATTCGAGCTCTTATGCTTGGCCGTGCGAGAACCTAAAACGATTTGAAGCGTTTTCAGAGGAGTGAGGAGTAGTTCGAGACTCCGAATGAAATAGTACACTTGGAAAACGTGCGTGATTCGTTTTTTTAGGCTTAGAATCCGCAATGCATCCACAACTCCAATGCATCGCGCTCGCTCTTGCAGCCATCGGTCTCCTCCCAGCAGCTGCTGGCGAGCCGGCCTTGCAATGGACCTTCGATTCTCCTGACGAACCGGGACAATGGCAGGGCAAGGCCAAGCCTTCGGAACAAACCGGCGCAGGCCCGCGCGGTCCGCGTTATCCGGATTTCGGCGATGAGAACCAAGCGGCGTTCTTTCCCGGCGCCGATGCGCTTCTTCTGGTGAAGGACAAAGATAACGGTGGCTCGGCAAATCTGAAGTTTGGCGCCGGTGAGTCGATCACGATCGAGGCTTGGGTGAAGGTCAAATCGATCGGGAACGGTCACATGACTTATCTCGTCGGAAAAGGGCGACACGCAGGCAAAGGAGCGGTCACCGAGCAGGCTGACGCGAATCAAAACTACGCGATGCGGCTCAAGGGCATCGAGGGCGGCGCACAGCTCGGATTCCTTTTTACGAGCGAGCACCCGGAATCCAAGAAGCGCGACTGGCATCGTTGGTGGAGCAATCGGACCATCGCGAAAGCTGGCTGGAATCACGTCGCTGTGGTCTTCACTTTTGGGAAGGCGAACAGTTTTCGAGCTTATATCAATGGGAAGGCAACCGATGGCGTTTGGGATCTCGGTGGCGCGACGGATCTGCCGCCGACGACCGACGCGGACGATCTTGTGATCGGAACGGGCTATTCGCGATCTGGCGGTTCGTCGTTCTCAGGTTGGATGGACAACCTCCAGATTCACCGCGAAGCGCTTGCGCCAGAAATCCTGCTCTCGCGCTACGAATACACCCCGCCTCCACCGCCGATCACGCCGGAGATGGTTCAGCCGGGCGAGGTGCTCGTTCAGATCAGCGAACGCGGCGTTCCAGAGGCGAATGCGTGGCCTGAAGAACCGGAAGTCACCGAGACGTATCGCGAGAAAGTCTTCGGCTTTTTCGAGTCGCCACAGAAGTATATTTCGACGGGTGTCAGGGCGGACCGGGCGAATCCTTCGCACTTTCGCGCGGCGGCGAAGGTGACATTTCCAAAGGGAAAACATCGGCTCCTTTTGCGAGGTCGCGGCGCGGCGCGACTCACGATTGACGGCCAGCAGCTGCTGGAGAATCCGTTTCCGCCGGCGGCTTCAGATGGACACGAATTGGTCAGCCTGCAGGATGGATATCTCGATCTCGGACCGGATTTCCGCTTCGTTCCTCCGGGTAACCGCGAGAGTTGGTGTGAGTTTGAAACGGACGGCGGTGAGCACTTTGTGATCGTGGAGACCATGGTCGGCGCAATGAAGGGAACCAGAAAACGTCGCCCGGAACTTGGCGAAACCGTCGTGGCGATTTCGTTAGCGGGAGAGGAATCGTGGAAGCTGCTTTCGCCCGGCGATCGCGAGGTTGCTTACACGGATGAAGGCTGGGAGGCGTATGAAAAGGAGCGTCGAAACTGGCTGGCGCGGGTCAACGGGGACGCTCGTGCCGCCAAGCGCGCGGAACACGCGAAATTCTGGGATCGTCGCCGAAAAGCCGCTTCGGATTGGCTCGCGAACTCGACCCCGGTCACGGTTCCTGATTTGCCCGCGGGCCTCCCGGCGAACAACGAGATCGATCACTTCATCGGCGCGCGAATCGCGGAAGCCGCGGCGCAGGCGAAGAGCGCAAAGGGCGGAACGGTCGACTATTTCAAGCACATCCAGCCGTTACTGGAATCGAAGTGTTACAACTGTCATCAAGGCGGCAAGGTGAAGGGCGGGCTGCGACTCGATCAACGCGCCGCAGCTCTGAAGGGCGGCGAGAACGACGGCCCGGCGGTGGCGGCAAGCGACCTCGACGGAAGCTCGCTGATTTTTCGCGTCAGCAAAGAAGCCGAGGACGACATCATGCCGCCAAAGGGCGATCCGTTGGCCAAAGAGGAAGTTGCTCTCTTGAAAACGTGGATCGAGGAAGGCGCGCATTGGCCTGAGTTCGATGTGGACACCTTCGAGGTCACGCCGCTCGCGAGTGATCTCGCTTTCCTCCGCCGCGTGTCGCTCGACACCATCGGCATTCCGCCAACCGAAGCCGAGATCGCGGCGTTCCTCGCCGCTGATGCGAAGACGCGCCGCGCCGAAGTGATCCAGCAGCTGCTGGACGATCCGCGATGGGCCGATCACTGGATGGGCTACTGGCAGGACGTGCTGGCGGAGAACCCTAACATGATCAACCCGACGTTGAACAACACCGGCCCGTTTCGGTGGTGGATTCAAGAATCGCTCCTCGATAATAAGCCGCTCGACCTCTTCGTGACCGAGTTGATCCGCATGGAAGGCAGCGAACGTTTCGGCGGCCCGCGTGGGTTTGGAACCGCCTCGCAGAACGATGTGCCGATGGCGGCGAAGGGCATCATCGTGACCTCGGCGTTTCTCGGCGTCGAAATGAAATGCGCCCGCTGCCACGACGCGCCGGGCCATGAGTGGATGCAGGAGGACCTGTTTCAAGTCGCCGCGATGCTGAATCAGAATTCGCTCAAGGTGCCGACGACCAGCAGCGTTCCCATGGATAAACTCCATGCGCGTGCTCGAAAGCCGCTCATCGAGGTGACCCTGAAACCGGGATCTGTCGTTCAGCCCGGATGGCCGTTCGAGCAGTTCTGCGATGAGGCGACTGCGGCCACATTGGTCGATCGCACGGGCGATTCCCGCGACAAACTCGCCGCGCTGATCACCGCACCGCAGAATGAGCGATTCGCGCAAGTGATGGCCAATCGCATTTGGCATCGGCTGATGGGTCGCGGGATTGTCGCCACGGTCGCCGATTGGGAAAAGGGTGAGGCAACGCATCCTGAGCTTCTGCGTTGGCTAGGTCGGCGCTTAGTTGAGTCCGGCTACGACGTCAAAGCCGTGACGAGCCTCATCCTGAACTCACACGCCTACCAACGCGCGACCGATCCGACGCTCACGGAAACCGGCCCACTCTACATCGCGCCCGCGCCACGCCGCCTCAGCGCCGAGCAAATCGTCGACTCCCTCTTTTCCGCAACCGGCAAGCCATTCGAACTGGAAGACGTCAGCCTCGACATCGACAGCACGCGCGACACCGGGAATTCACTCGCGTTAGGCAAGCCGCGTCGCGCTTGGATGCTCGCATCGATGTCAAACGAGCGCGACCGCCCCAGCCTCGCCCTGCCGAGGATTCAGGCCGTCTCTAGCGTGATGGAATCGTTCGGCTGGCGCGGCGCTCGTCAGGACCCTGTCACGATTCGCGACGTCGAACCAAACGTCCTTCAACCCGCAATTTACGCCAACGGCGTCATGGGAAGCTGGCTCACTCGGCTAAGCGACGATCATGGTGTGACCCAGCTCGCGCTCGAAGATCAGTCGCTCGAAGCACTCGTCGATCGCCTGTTCCTTCGCCTGCTCACACGCCACCCAATCGAAGCCGAGAAAGCACGTTATGTCGGATTTCTGCGTCCGGGTTACGATGCGCGCATCATCCCCGAAGCCGAGCGTCCATCAAGTGCGGGAGAGGACGAACCGCGCGTTCCGGCTCGTTACGTGAGTTGGTCAAATCACGTAAACCCCGAAGCCAACGTCATCGCACTGGAACGCGAAATCGAAGCCCGTCGCGGCGATCCCCCAACTGCCGCTCTGAACAACAACTGGCGTCTCCGTTTGGAAGACGTCCTCTGGGCGTTGATCAATGCGCCTGAATTCGTCTACGTGGGAGGGACTTCAGTCCCTCAATAACCAAGCCAGAAAACTCTCCCAAAATGAACAGACGACACTTCCTCACAGCCGCTGCCGCAACTCCACTTCTCGCCAGCGCCGCGCTCCCAACCCCGATGAGCAAAGCCGAGCACTGCATCTTCATCTGGCTTGGCGGCGGAATGTCGCAGATCGATACTTTTGATCCTAAGAAACGTGGCAACTCCAAAGCCTCGCCCAAAGTGGCCGGTTCAGAATACGCCGCGGCCGACACCACCGTCCCCGGCGTCCAATTCTGCGAGCACCTCCACCGCAGCGCCAAACTCGCCGAGCACATCACCGCGGTTCGGACCGTGAACCATCACGTCATCGACGAGCACGCGTTTGCCACGAACATCGTCCACACCGGGCGGATGATCAGCGGCAGCATCACCTATCCTTCGATCGGCTCCATCGTCGCCAACCAACTCGGCGCGGTGAATCCGGACGTTCCTGCTTACATGCTGATCGGTTATCCGAATGTAAGCCGCGGCCCCGGATTTCTCGGCGCCAAATCCGGATACGTCTACCTGACCGACACCGAAAGCGGCCCCGCCGGATTCACGCGCCCTGCCGATGTCGACGCCGCCCGCGCCGCTCGCCGCCAGCAGCTGCTGGAACCGCTTGCGAACGGAATCGCGGATGGCTCCACCGTTGCCCAGTATCGTGACGCCCAAATCGAGGCCCTGCGACTCGCCGGTCCCGACTTCATGCGGCACTTCCGTCTCAGCGACGAATCGGACGATCTGCGCAATCTCTACGGCGGCGAATTCGGTCAGCGCTGCCTGCTTTCGCGCAAGCTGGTTCAAGCGGGGGTGCGCTTTATCGAAGTCTCACACAACCTCAATTTCATTAACGGAACCGGCTGGGATACCCACAACGAAGGTCAGCAGAATCAACATATTCTCATCAAGGAACTCGACATCGCCTTGTCCGCGCTGATCACGGATCTGCAGACTCAGCAGCTGCTGGACAAAACGCTCATCGTGATCGGCACCGAGTTCGGCCGTCCGGCGACCTACGACGGTCGTGGTGGTCGCGGTCACCAAGGAACCGCATTCAGCCTTGTGCTCGCGGGCGGCGGTCTCAAGCACAGCGGAGCTTACGGCGTAACGGATGAGGTTAGCAAGACCCCGCTTGAGGGCTCAGTCTCGATTCCGGATTTCCACGCCACGGTTCACACCGCTCTTGGGATCAATCCGTCGCACGAATTGACAGACGGCTCCCGCCCTGTTCCGATCACCGACGGCGGCCAACCAATCGCGGCGTTGTTCGGCTAGTAGTTTGGCCTTCAGTCTAAGAACAGAGGAACAAGGACGACATCAGATCCGAGCCTCGCGTCTCACTTGCCCACGCAGTAGAGAAATTTTCCCGATCGCAGCAGCAGCCGACCATCCATCACCGCGGGGAACTTCAAACGGACGCTGACCGCCGACGTCTCTATTTACTCAAATCGAAGTAACTCCGGGAATTGGACGGGCGCCCTGGGGGGACACGGTCAGCAGGTTGATCACCATTGATCAATTGAAAGGCAATCCCCAACGGCTGGAGGCCGATTCGCGAAGGAGCACGCCTGCCGAGGCCGAGCCGGCCAAAGTGTTCGCCCAAAGCTACGATATCAAACCGAGTGATAACTCGCGTCCGTGGGTTGTATTCCAGAAAGCCGAGCACGCGGGGCTCGTACCCCCATCGATCAAGACTAGCGGTTTTCCCCTCGACGACATCGGCGGGTGGAATTTGGCCTAATCTGGCGGCGCCCTCAAGCCGGAGCCGGACCACATCGGGTGAGACGGACTCGGTCGTCAACGTCATCTGGCCAGCCTGCACGTCCTTGGAATCCAAGGCGTCCGGTCCGTAGCGACCGTAAAACCTGAGGGGATTCAAATGCCAGCGAAAGATGCGGTCAGCGATGGCCGACGGCAGTGGCGCTTCGTCGCCCTCCATGGGGTTTGCCGGCATCAGCGATTTCCATTCGGGTTCACTCAGCCACATGTGGTGAGGTTGGGCTTGGTGTGCCGCAGTGCGTCCATCTTGATAGTCGGCTTCGAGGGTCTCTTTGCCATCTTCGTCTAACCAGAGATCTTTGCCAGTCACGTAGCGGTGCTTGCCCTCGCCGTCGCTCATCAAGGCGCGAGTATAGACTTTGATGATCAAGCCACCCTGAGGTGGGCTGAGTTCAACATATTGGGGATCGGCCGCGCCCCGATCGGCAATCTTGACGGCGCCTGGGGCACGCTCAGCTTTTGGTAGAGCCCTCCATTCCTCCAACGTCTTCTCCAGATCAATTCCAGCGCCACCCGTCTTAGAAAGAACCTTGCCACTCGCCGTCAAGCAACACTGCATGGCTTCGAAATTCGATAGGTCCAAGCCAGCATCGCGGTAGAATTGACCGACTGCATCCTGGCGGCCCTGGTCGGCCCCGTAGACGGAGAGAGAGATGAAGTTTTTAGTGATCAGCCTGACGTTTTTTTCCGACCAGTAGGCGGGCGCACGGCCCGCGTCGACGCCTCCACTTCAGCACATCCCGATGCTGAGGCCTTTGCCGGATACGCTGAGGAACAAAGGCTTTCCTTCGGCTGCGGCTTTCTTGCGGGCATCGTGAAGGTCGGTTAACCAGGGAATCTCCATCCAACGTGACTCGCCAGGCTGGGGGCGAATTTGCTCGTGGATTGAGCTGAATGTTTCCGCATCGAGCCCCATGCTCTCTGTGGGTGTCTGGGCCGGTGCGCTTCGCAATGAAACGCTATTCATCAGCAGATTCGTCGCCAGCAACACGGTGGTTATGAGCTTTATTCTTGTCATCAACGACGCGAATTTAGACACCACCGCAAATGTTAGCAAGATTAGATGTCACGTGCGCGACTCCCCGATCTAGTGGACACGAGTTGGTCAGTTCAGGAAATCGGTTATATTTCTAGACGAATCAAGGACGCCAAAGCTGGACCCATGAGTTTGTAAATGTTCGCTTTGCAACCTTGGCGTCTTCGCGGCGCCGCCTATTGTGAGTGTAGTTGGATAGAGTCGTCTCATTTCTCAGAAGTTGTATGGGGCGGTGACATCGCGCCACCATAGCATGCCCCTTGAACCGTTAGAATTCCGCCAGCGCACCCGCTTCATCGTGAAGCTCGGGCGGGCGTTGCATGAGTGCGGGGTCACCAGCGAGCGCATCGAACGGCACCTCGCCAACGTCACCACCATGCTGGGACTCAAGGGGAGCTTTCTCGTCAGCCCCACCACCTTCACTTGCGCCTTCTGGGAAGACGATGAACTCGACCAGTTCGTACACATCGAACGGGTCGAGCCGGCCGATTACAACCTCGGCCGCCTTTGGGAGATCGATCGCTTGGTCGAAAGCATGGAGCAGGGAAAGACCGACTTCGCCCAGGGACTCGACGAACTAAGGAGCCTGACCGAAGCGCCGCCCAACTACTCGCTCGCCCTCAATTGCGTCTCCTGGATTCTCACCGGCGGGTGTTTCTCCATCCTCCTCTCCGACAACCCGTGGAATGCCCTGGTTTCAGCGATCCTATCGGTGCTCGTCTTTTTCATCGTCCACCGGACCTCACGATATCCAAGTTGGAAACAGATCGCCACGATTATTGGAGCGATGTCAGCCGGGCTTCTTGCCAGCGCGGTGGCGGCCGCCGGGCTCGCCATCAATCCGCCTCTCGTCGTTCTCTCCTCGATCATCATTTTCATTCCCGGATTGGCGCTGACCGTTTCGCTCACCGAAATCTCTGCAGGCCATCTCATTTCGGGATGCTCCCGGCTGGTCGATGCGGTCATGATGCTGCTCAAACTGTTCTTCGGCGCCGTCAGCGGCATCGCGATCACCCGCTTTTTCTTTGACGCGGTTCCTGGAATTTTCAGTGGCATCCCGCCCCTCGCTGACCTGCCCTCGTGGCGCGTGTGGCCAGCTTTGATCGGACTCTCCCTTTCACTCGGGATCGGACTCAATATCCCCCGGCGCCGAGTCGGCTGGGGCATCCTTGCGGTCCTCATCGCCTACACCTCGGCGACCCTGGGGGAAAGCTGGTTCGGCGTGTTCGCCGGAGTCTTCATTGGCTCCTTGGCTGTCGGGCTTTACGCCAACCTCTTCTCCCGCCTGACCCGCCTGACCCGGGGGCCGGGCTTTGTGCTGTTGACCTTCGGGGTGATCGTCCTCGTTCCGGGATCCAAGGTCTACTCCATCCTCAATGAATGGGTCTCCGGCGAAACGATCCTTCCCAGTCAAAGTGGCAGCACGGCCCTCATGGCTTTCGTCTCCCTCACCGCCGGACTGCTGTTCTCCAATGCGTTCCTTCCTCCAAGAAAGAGTCTTTAGGGCCATTGCTTCGATTTGAGGGTGAGCCGGGCTGGAAAACTGGACAGTCAATGTGCTTAGGTGAAGCACACTGACAATGACAGAAGGCAGAAAGAAAGCCGCCGCAAGTATGACGAGGAATTCAAGCAGGAGGCAGTGCGCTCTAGCCGATTTCGGAGACGTCACCAGTGCTGTCGCCGAATTTTTCGACCGGCACGTCCATTTTTTGAGCCATCGTGAGCAAGAGGTTGCTGAGTCGGGCTTTGGAATTCACCGGTTGATTGCAGATGGCGTAATGATTTCCGGGCGAATTCAGGTCGTAGGTGTAGCCTTCCGGTTTGCCCATCGCATTGAAATCGACGTGTCGACCGTGCTGGATGCCGAGGGCCTTTCCGCCAGCGAACACGATCGGAAGGTTGGCGTTTCCATGGCCGTGGCCGTAGGCCATGCCGCCACCGTAGAGACACATCGTGCTGTCGAGGAGCGGACCGTCCGCGTCGTGAACTTCGGCGAGTCGATCGAGAAAGTAACCGAATTGCTGAATATTAAAGGTGTCGCTGGCAGTGAGGTCCTGCATCATTTGCGCATTGCCGTTGTGATGGGACAGGCCGTGGCGCTTGCCGCGGATGCCGATTTCGGGGATGGCCGGGCCGGCATTTTCGTAACCCGTGCAGAAGGTGGCGACGCGGGTCTGATCCGTCTGAAAGGCGAGTACGATGATGTCGTACATCGTGCGGAGGTACTCCCCAAACTGCGCCAAGGCGACGTTTCGATCCAGCTTCTTCCTGTCGGCGGCGCTGATCGTGGGACGGGGTTTATCGAGCCAGACGTTGGCTCGCTCGGTGCGGATCTCGACTTCGCGGACGGAGGTAAGGTACTGATCGAGCCGCCCGCGATCCGCATGGCCGAGCTTGCCTCCGACGGATTTGGCTTCGTCCAGAACGGCGTCGAGGATGCTACCGCGACGCTCCAATCCCCGTCGCTGTTTCGCCTTGCCGTCACTTGGTTCTTCGAATAGTTGGCGGAAAAGGACGGATGGATTCTGATGGGGTGGGAGGCGAACACCGTCCGCATTGACCGCGACGCCGCCCCTCGCAGTGGACATTTCGATGGAGGCGTACCGCGTATGCGGGGACGTCTCTTGAGCCATCAGTTGGTCGGCAGAGATGGTGTTGCGCTCGGCGGGGCCGATCTTGGCGCCGGTAAGCCAAATATCAATGCAAGCATGGTGTTTGCCTACGGCGTTAGGATGATGCAGGCCGCTAAATGGCGTGATGTTGTCTCGGTGCCCGGCGAGCGGAGTCAGGGACTTTGAAAAGTCGTAGTCCTTACCGGCGGTGGTAATCTGGTAGTCCAGCGTATTCACGCCGTTAGGCAGGTAGAAGAACGCGCTGCGCTTGACGCGGCGTTTGGCCGCAGTGGCGGCAGTGGCAGTACCCAGCGGCACCATGCAATCGAGCATCGGCAGGGCTAGCGACACGCCGAATCCGCGAAGGGCATGACGACGACTAAGCAGCCAACTTTGGGAGCGGGTAGATGATTTGGACGGTAATCTCATGATTGTAGTAAAATACGGAAACCAGTTCAATTCAGCGTCTAATACGCTCGTCAGGTGGCAATTTGGCGGAAGGAAAGCCGTCGGGGCGGACCCGGACGATCCGACCGGGACGATATCCTTCGAGAAGTTCGGTAACTGGCACGCGGACGGTCAAGCCGGAATGGCCAAACGGCGGGCGGGGAGTCGTTTTTAGTTCGAGCAAGGGTCCGCTCTTCGAATCATAAGCATGCAGCCAGGTCCGAAGGGTGGGATCGGAGACAGCGATCGCGAGATTCTTTGAGGACTTCAACTGCTCATACAGCGAAGGGTCGCAGTTGTCGAAGAGGGTGACGGTGACGATGCCCTTCCCTCCTCCCTGATCCTCGACGTGATCGACCCAGCCGGGGAGCCAACGGTACCGCATGTACCTGATGTGGATCTGCCGCTGCACTTCCGCGGCAGTGGTTCGACTCTCCTCGTCGGTCCACACGTCCAATGCCTGCAGTCCGCCCATTCCCCAATTCGCAGCCCAGGTGAAATTGAAGTGGACGATCTGCCCCGGAGCGAGGTCGGCGACCGTGGCGATCTCCTTGCCTTTCCAGACGCGGGTGCTGGCGTCATAGCTAAAGGTTTGCTTGCCGAGCGGGCCGTCTCCCTCGGCAGGGCCAGTCGAGACAACGTTCAATTTCCCTTCTTCGATAGACTCGATTTTCCACCGTTGGCCGCGGCGCTCGTAGAAGCTGAAACTGTCTTCGAACGTGATTGCGTGGGTTTGCGGTTCGGCATAACCTCGGGGCCTTGGAGTACTCAGCGAGTGGCCCAGTGGGAATACGCAGTAAGAGTGGACCACCGTCCCTATGGGAATGTCACGGAGTTCGGCCGGCGCGCCGTGATAGCGAACCGTGGCATACGGGAGCAAGACGACCTCCTGGGGATCGCTACCGTGATAGCGCTCCATATCGCGATTGCCGAGGATGCGGATGACGCAGCGGCGGTTGATGGCGTCCACGCTGATGAGTTCGCCCGCATGGTATATCCCCACGCCCGCCGGTGGAAATTCCCCGAGCTTCGGAATGTAGTTTGTTGGCGATTCGGGATCCAAGCTGACGGCGGCGAGGGCAGCAACGACGGCAGCGGCAGTGAGAACGAAAGACAAGTAGATCGATTTCATAAAAGGCTCCTCCTCATCTTTTTAGAAATAGTTCGGACGTCACGAGGCCGTCAAGGATAGTTGCCAGCGGATAGCCGTCAGCCTTAGCAGCTGCTGCGATCGCCTTGATGTGCGGGAAGTCGTCCACCGTCATGGCGCGACGCAACGCGAACGTAGCCAGTTGACCGACGAACGCCTCGGCGAAGCGATCCAGATCCGCCGCGAGCAGAGCCTTGAATTCTTCCGGGCCGCCGAACGCCCGCCCGTCCGGCAGCACGCCCGAGGCGTCCACCAGCGGATTCTCCCCTTTCCCTCCGTTTACCTGCTCCTCCATCCGCCACGCCCCGACAGCATCGAAGTTATCGAAGGCGAAACCGAGGGGGTCAATCTTGCGATGGCAGGACGCGCACACGGCGTTCGTGGCATGGGCTTCGACTTGCTGACGTATCGTAGCTTTCGGCTCGTTCAGCGGGGTCGGCACGAGCGGTTCAACATTCGGAGGAGGGGGCGGGGGCGTCCACCCGTAGATCGCTTCCGAAATCCAGACGCCGCGATGCACAGGCCGATGGCGCGTGCCATCGGAGGTGAGTGACAGGATCGACGCTTGCGTCAGCAGCCCGCCGCGATGGTCCTCGGGACCGAGTTTCACCTTCTCGAAATCTGTTCCTTTCGTTGTAGGCAGATCGTAATGCCGAGCTAAGCGCGAGTTGAGCACCGTCCAGTCCGAGACCAGGAACTCTCGCAACGACCGGTTCTCGCGTAGCATCACTTCGAAGTAACCTTTGGTTTCCAGCATCATGCTACGCTCAAGCCAGGCATCGTATTCGGGATAGAGTTTCGGGTCGGGCGCAGCCATGCCAACGCGGTAAAGTTGCAGCCACTGTTGCGGGAATGCCTCAGTAAATCGGGAGACCTTTTCGTCCGCGAGCATGCGCGCGAACTGAGCGCGAATCACCTGAGGATCGTGGAGGTTGCCGGCAGACGCGGCGGCGAAGAGCGCCTCGTCGGGCATGGAACCCCAGAGCAAGTATGACAAGCGCGATGCGAGCTCCCAGTCGTTCACCTTATTCCGGCGTTCCTCAGTGGAACCCTCCGGCAAGTAGAAGAAATTTTTCGAGGTCAGGACCCCGACCAACGCCGCGCGGTATGCCCCGGCAGGAGACTCTCCGCTGGCGAGTTCCCCCTCGATGACTTTGAGGTATCGGTCGATTTCGAGGTCGGTCGCCGGGCGACGCCAGGCTCGCGACGCAAAGCGCTGGAGCGATACCTTTGCTTCCTCCATGCTGAGCGGCGTAATCGACGGAGGCACAACTGGCTTGCCTCCCGGTTTCGGCTTGGGCGGCAGCGAAACGACGACTCCCTTTGGCCAGGCTTCCTCACGCATCTTCCGCGCGTCATCGGTCACCAGCGGGCCCTCCCACTCCACGGCGTCTATGATCAGCAGCAACGGTGTGGAAAACTTCCCTTAGAAATTGGCGTAGATTTCGTGCAGTCTGTCCACTGCCCGGTTCCAGGGAACCTCGCGGTAA
>JBLHKS010000083.1:0-27845 GCA_047620505.1 Verrucomicrobiales bacterium
CGGAGAAATAAAAAGAATGCTTGAAAGGCCCTGCGTGTGGCTGAGTGAGCTACGCCGACTTCGGCAATTCGGCAGGCAAGACCGAAAAATACTCTCGTACCTCCAATTGCATTCGGTCAATCTCTGCGAGAAAGCCGCCTACGGATGCCCGATAGTTCACTGAATTGGTCTCGGTTCGTCGCAGCAGGCTGACCTGCTCGTGGAAGCGCGAAATACGCTTCAGCGTTGTCTGTAGCTCGTTTTCGTTGGCGATCATGATGAGATTTCAATTTCAAGGATTCCTCGGCGGTTGCCGTCGCGTTTGATTTGCCAATCTTCCACCATTTTTTCGTCTCCGCCAAGTGCGGCGAGCCGACGGACCCAGAAAACGCTCGCCCCGAAATGCGGCTGAGCGCTTCCGTGATCGAAGAGGATTCGAGCTTCGCCCTCGGTTTGGCTGAGGTCAAAGTCGTCGTCCATCAGAAGAAAAACGTCCACGTCGTTCGGCTCCGGCTTTGAAGTGATGAACGAGCCGAAGACAATGAAGCGCGCCACATGTTCCGTGCTCGTGGCCAAATTGCAGATGCGCTTCAGGCGTTCTCCGAGCACGATCCGTTTGGGGTTCGCTCGTGCGAATCGTGCCAGCGCTTTTTCCAAGGAGCAAACGTGAACATCGACAGGAAGGTCTCCGTGTTCGTTAAAATCAGGCAAACTCATCGACACGAAAAAGCCCCTGCCAAGTCTCCTCGGCAAGGGCTTTTCGAATTTGTCTTTCGCGAGGCTTACCCCTCCAGCGCCGCCTGAGCAGCTGCCAATCTCGCGATCGGAATCCGGAACGGGCTGCAGCTGACGTAGTTCAAGCCAAGTTTGTGGCAGAACTTGACGCTGCTGGGCTCACCACCGTGCTCGCCGCAGATGCCGAGCTTGAGGCCCGGCTTGGTGCTGCGACCTTTCTGGACGCCGATTTCCATGAGCTGGCCAACGCCGGTCTGGTCGATCGCCTCAAACGGGTTGCGCTCCATGATGTCGTTCTCCTGATAGGCTCCGAGGAACCCGGCGCTGTCGTCGCGGCTGAGGCCGAGAGCGGTTTGCGTCAGGTCGTTGGTGCCGAAGCTGAAGAAATCGGCGACTTCCGCGATTTTGTCCGCCGTGAGGCAGGCGCGGGGCAGCTCGATCATGGTGCCGACGAGGTATTCGAATTCGACGCCTTTTTCCTTCATCACCTCAGCGGCGACTTTGCGGACAAGCGCGCCTTGCAGCTCGAGTTCCTTCTTGTAGCCGACGAGCGGGATCATCACTTCCGGGTTCACGTCGATGCCCTTGGCCTTGACGTCGGCGGCGGCCTCAAAGATGGCGCGCGCCTGCATTTCGGTGATTTCCGGGTAGACGATTCCGAGACGGCAACCGCGGTGGCCGAGCATCGGGTTGAACTCGTGCAACGCTTCGCAGCGCTGGTTGATCTTCTCGACGCTGACTCCGATTTTGCCGCTGAGATCTTCCTTCTGCGCATCGGTGTGCGGAAGGAATTCGTGGAGCGGCGGATCGAGCAAGCGAATCGTCGCAGGGAGACCGTTGAGGGCTTCGAAGATGCCGGTGAAGTCTTCGCGCTGGAACGGAAGCAGCTTGGCGAGCGCCACTTTGCGTGCTTTGAGATTCTCAGCCAGAATCATTTCGCGGACGGAATCGATCCGGTTGCCTTCGAAGAACATGTGCTCGGTCCGGGTGAGGCCGATGCCTTCAGCGCCGAAGCCGATCGCGCGGCGAACCTGCTCGGGGTCATCCGAGTTGGTGCGGACGCCAAGGGTGCGACGGGCGTCGACCCAGCCCATGAGCTTCTCCCATTTGGCGAACAGCGGCGAGTCTTCCGGCTTGAGCGTCTTCTCGACGAGCACCTGAATGATTTCGGACGGTGCCGTGGCGATTTCGCCAGCGTAGACCGCGCCGGTCGTTCCATTGATCGAGATGTTTTCGCCTTCCTTCAGGGTGACGCCGCCAGCTGTGACGGTTTTGGCCGTGTAGTCGATCTGGACGTCGGTTGCGCCGCAGACACAGATTTTTCCCATCTGACGAGCAACGAGCGCCGCGTGCGAGGAAACCCCGCCTTTGGAAGTGAGGATGCCTTTGGCCGCGATCATGCCGCGCAAATCTTCCGGAGAAGTTTCGACGCGCACGAGCACGACCGACTCGCCCTTTTCAGCGCCGATGACGGCGTCGACTGCGTTGAAGTAAATCTTGCCAGTCGCGGCACCGGGGCCAGCGGGAAGACCCTTACCCATGACTTGGGCCGCGTCTTCCGCCTTGCGGTCGAAGATCGGCGCGAGCACATGGCTCAAGTCGTCAGCTGGGATCCGGAGAATCGCTTCTTCCTCGGTGATGAGGCCTTCCTCAACCATGTCGACCGCGATGTTGATCGCGGCGAGACCGGTCCGTTTGCCGTTGCGTGTTTGAAGCATGTAAAGTTTGCCGTCTTCAACGGTGAACTCGACGTCCTGCACGTCTTTAAAGTGAGTCTCCAGCTTAAGGAAGACAGCCTTCAGTTCTTCGTAAGGCTGCGCCATGTCGCTGCCCATTTCAGCGAGCGGCTTCGGGGTGCGAACGCCAGCGACGACGTCTTCGCCCTGCGCATTCATGAGGTATTCGCCGAAGTGAACTTTGGCGCCATTGGCAGGGTCGCGAGTGAACGCAACGCCGGTGCCCGAAGTGTCGCCGCCGTTGCCGAAGACCATCGCCTGAACGTTGACAGCGGTGCCCCAGTTGTGCGGGATGCTGTACTTCCGGCGATAGACGACCGCGCGGTCGTTGCCCCACGAACCGAACACGGCGCTGGCCGCGCCCCAGAGCTGATCCATCGGGTCTTCCGGAAAATCCTCTTTGGCGTGATCCTTGATCAGCTTCTTGAAGCGGCTGACGAGATCCTGAAGATGCTCGACCGTGAGGTCACTGTCTTCGGTCACGCCGACTTCGGATTTGAGCTTGTCGATGGCGACCTCGAACGGCTCGTGATCTTCGCCTTCAGCAGCCTGAACGCCCATGACGACATCGCCATACATCTGGAGGAAACGACGATACGAATCCCATGCGAATCGCGGGTTGCCGGTCTTGGTGGCGAGCGCCTCGACGACTTGGTCGTTAATTCCAAGGTTGAGAATCGTGTCCATCATCCCCGGCATCGAGTCACGCGCGCCGGAGCGGACGGAAACGAGAAGCGGGTTCTCGAGATCGCCGAACTTCTTGCCCTGCTCGGCTTCGAGCTTGGCGACGGCGTCCCGGACCTGCTGGTCGAGTTCTGCCGGATAGGAGCGGTCGTTATCGTAATAATAAGTGCAGACTTCGGTCGACATCGTGAAGCCGCCCGGAACGGGGAGCCCGATTTTGCACATTTCGGCGAGGTTCGCGCCTTTGCCGCCGAGGAGGGCCTTTTGAGAGCCGTCGCCGTCGGAGTCGGACGGTGAGAATGAGTAAACGTATTGCATCGTGTTAGTGTGTTTTTAGCGGGCTTTTCGGATTTAAGGCGGCGACACTAGCAAGGATGGCTCCGTTGTCATGCGGAGAATTCGGCGGGTTTCCAGTTGGAATCCGGCGCTCAGCAGCTGCTGGAGGGCGGGCGGAATTGGCTAGCCGAATCTCAGGACTCGTAGAGTTCGTCCAGCGTGATGGAAAACGCGATCGACGGCAGCTCGATCTCGCCTCCCGGCTCGACGCGCTCCTGTTTCCAGTTTGCCGCGCGGCGGTAAATCCAAGCCTTGGGCTCGGAGAAGTCCTGATCGATGATGAGGTATTCCTCAACCGAAGGGATCTGCTGGAAGACGAAGAGCTTTTCGAGGTGGTCCTTTTTGTAGTCGCTCATCACCTCGACAATCACGCGTGGCGAGGTCCTGAAGAGCCGGTCATTGTCCTCGGGATCACACCAGACCATCGCGTCCGGGTAGTAGAGAAGATCGGCCTCGTTGAGTTCGATCTTCAGGAGCAGGCTGCTGGCGGTGACTTTGCAGGGCTTGCCTTTTAGGTGATTGCGGAGTTCTCCAGCTATGGCGATCACAACCAACTCGTGCTCGACCGATGGCCCGGCTATCACCTTGGCCACGCCATTGGCGTATTCGTGGCGTCTTTCCGAGATCTGCTCGCCTCGAATGAATTCTTCGACACTGAGGAAGGGTTCTGGAGCAAGCTGCGCGGTCATCGTTGAAACTGAAGAAAGAAGATTCGCACAATTATCACCAGCTTCAACCACGCGTCCGGGTCGTGGCGAGCTGGCCGAGATGATTGGCGAGCGCGACGAGGAATTTTGGCTTGCTGAGCCTCGTCGAAAACCCTTCGGCTTCAGCGACTTTTTTCAGCGTGGCCGCGCCGAACGCTCCGACCCGCTCCGCCAGCAGCTGCTGGGCCACGGCGACGTCCAGTTTGAAGCCAATCTCGTCGCGAAGCTGATGATATTCGTAAGTCGCAAGCCGCATCAGTTCTTCGGGCGAAAGCTCGGGCAATTCCAGCGTCTCGGCGACTCTTTCGACCAGCGCCGCCCTCGCGCCGGTTTTGGGCAGGCCGAGCCAACCGCAGAGTTTCTTCAGCTCGGCCGCGCTCAATTCATCGCTGAGATCCCGCAGCACGCCGGGCTCAATCGAGGCCGCTTTGGCGGCGAAGTGGAGGCCGAGAGCCGAGGAGGGGCTCGCTTTGGCGAGGGACTGAACGTAGGTCGAAAACGGCTCGATTCCGCCGAGACGAATGACCAATTCGATCACGTCGGCCAGTGCTTGTTTCGGGGCTTTGCCCATCGAATCGCCGGCGCAGAGTTCGAGAAGCTCCAACGCGGCCAACGCGCTTTTTTCCATTTCAGCGACTCGCGAACCCGAGAGGCTCAGCTTGTTGGAGTGATCGATTTTCGGCTCGGCTGTCGCGCCTCTTTCGCTGAGGAATTCGCGAATTTTGTTGGCAACTTCGGCCTTCGTAGCCTTCGATCCCAGGGACATTCCAAAATGTTTCGCGACCGCTTTGAGCGCCGGGGTGCCTGCTTTTTCCAGCGTTTCTCCAAAGCCAGCGGGCAACTCGCGCCGTTTCGCGCCGTCCGAGACCGCATTGATGAGCGCTTGAGGCGTGAGGAACGATTTCCCGATCCAGGTGGTGATTTCCTTGAGCGGGATGTCGCCGAACGGCGCGAACGAATCGCAGAGACGGTTCGCCTCGTCCGCGAAGTTCGATTTGCCGAACAGGCTTTTCGAAGCGAGGTGGGTCAGCCCGGAAAGGTAGACGCTGAGGTCGGAGCAGTTCATTTTCGATCGAGTCAGAGGCCGAGGCGGGCGCAGAATTCGTTGCCGAAATCGTCAAGCATCGTGGTTATTTCATCCGACGCAATCGCAGGGATCGATTTGGGTGTTCGAATCTGACCGACACTCGGACCGTGTTCATCTGGTGCAACCGCCGCGAATGTCGCGAGGCTATCCCGATGCTTGACCGTCCCTTCGAACAGCTTGTTTCGCGGGACTCCAAACTCTGTTTCAAGCCTGTCCTGCATTCGGTTGAGAACGGCTTTCCTCTTTTCACTAAACTTATCGCGATCGGCTCGATTCAATACGATGCCGAGTAGCTCCGGACTCGGATTGAGAAGCTTTGCGCGGGTAATCAGGTTCTCGACAGCAAATACCGATGGAGTATCTGGAAGCGTAGGAACGAGGTAACCGTCGCTGCAGACTAGCGCGTTCACTGAAGAAACGGTCAATCGCGGTGGACAATCGAATAGGATGACATTGAAGCGGCCGTAGACAGCCGAGTCGTGAAAAATCCGCCTGAAGTCGAACCGGCATTCGCGGGACTCATAAACGAACAGATTCTGACGAGCAGTGTCGACAGTTTCAAGGTAGCTCGAGGCACCGATCAGGTAGGACTCCGGTGCTCCGGGAAAGTCCTGCAACAAAGAAGGAAAATCACTTCCAGAAAATCCCTCAACGTGGAGGTTGCTCGAAGTCTGCCCTCGCTGGCTCAGTCCTTTAGCGTTGTCAAAGCCCGCGATGTACTCCGTCAGCGTCGACTGAAAGTCGAGGTCCACTACGAGCACCTTGAATTTTTTTTGCTTTGCCAGCCAGCCCGCGAGATTCGCGGTAAGAGTTGTTTTGCCAACACCGCCTTTGAGATTGATGACGCTCACAATACGTGTATGCCTAGCGGATTTTGGTATAAAATCCGGAACAACCTTTTCCTTGAATTTCCGGGTCCAGACGATCGGCGCTTTTTCATCCGCGCTTCGTGGTTTCAGCGCCGTGGCGATCTGCTGCTCCAATTCTTCCGTCGCTTTTTGGTAAGGGACTTCCGGGCCTATTTTGAAAAATTTGCGAGCCGTCCACCATAGCCAGAGAAGGACGATCCCCGACGCGAGGAGAAAAACCGCGAACTGAAAGACCGGATCGGCATCAAGAAACAGCGTCCGCAGCCCGTCAGGGGGCTGAAGTTTCATGATCAATACAATCGCAGGGGTGGCAAATGCCGCGGCGACACCAAGATACGGACTCAGTTTCTCAATCGTGTTATTCTTCATTCTGGCTCCAGTGACTGCCCGGTTCTAGCGGTCCGAGGCCGAGGTTGCAAGGAAAAATTGAAGAGCTCGCTCAGCGAAGCAGCGAGTCGTCTGAAGTTTGCCGCCGCGCGGAAGATTCGCTGGACCTCAACGGCGAAAACGGCAAGAGTCGAAAGTTCGCCGTTTTGCGCTCAGCAGCTGCTGGCCGAACGGCCGTTTCTCCCCTCGGAAATGTCGAAAAGAATCAAAGTGCTACACATCATCTCGGGCCTCAAGGTCGGAGGTGCCGAAGTTATGCTGTGCCGCCTGCTTGAGCACGCGGATCACTCGCGGTTTGATCATCACGTCGTGTCTTTGCTCGGCCAGGGCGAAATGGTCGAACGCGTCGAAGCGCGAGCTGGTCTGACCTTGCTTAACTTGAAGGGTTGGCGGATGCCGTTCGGCTTCATCGCGCTGATCGCGACGATCATTCGGCATCGGCCTCACGTGATTCAGACCTGGCTGGGGCACGCGATGTTTTTCGGCGCGGTTGCGGCGCGTTTGGCCTTTCGGAATTGCGTGATGTGGTGCATCCACACCGGTCACGCGGACAAAAAGCGGGTGAAACGCAGCCTGCGATTCATTACCGGATTACTGGCGAAAATGTCTGGATTCTGGCCGAAACGAATCGTGTCCTGCTCGCAATTTGCGCTCGAGCGTCACGCGGAAATGGGCTTCAAGCGCCACAAAATGCAGATCATCCAGAACGGCACGGACACCCGGATTTTCCGGCCCTTGCCTGAGGCTGGAGCCGAGCTGCGCAAGGAATTGCTGATTCCGAAGAGCGCGCCAGTTGTTGGAATCGCCGGCCGCTGGATGCCAGAAAAGGACTTCCCGAATTTTTTCAAAGCGGCGATTCAATGTCAGGAGCACATGCCGGATGTGCATTTTATTCTGTGTGGACATGGCCTAACGCGCGACAACGCCGAGGCGATGCGCTTCATCGAGCGCTCCAAATATCCGAATCGATTTCATCTTCTCGGCATCCGCTCGGACATGCCGCGGGTCTACTCAGCTTGTTCGATAGTGACGCTTTCCAGCGCGAGCGAGGCATTCCCACTCACCCTCGGCGAAGCTATGGCCTGTGGAGCGCCCTGCGTGGCGACGAATGTTGGCGACTGCCGTGAAATCGTCGGTGACACCGGCCGCGTGGTCGCTCCGGGAAATCCAAATCGTCTCGCACGGGCCTGGGAGGAGCTGCTGATTCTGGATGAACGTGAGCTTGAAGAGCGCGGAATGCAGGCTCGCGATCGAGTCGGCCAGGTTTTCAGCATGGAACGATGCGTCCGGAGATATGAAGAGCTTTACCGCGAAATGGCCCCACCAAAAATCGTAGCGCGATTGGGTGGAGCGTCCGCCCCGGTCCGGTAACCGATTGCACCGACTAGAGGTTTAGCATGATCCGATTTTCTTCAATTTTGCTCATCAGCCAACTACTGTTTGCGGCGATTTCGCTTTCGGCGGAGACCAATCCTGAGCCAGCAGCTGCTGAGGTTCTGGATCGCTATTGTTATTCCTGCCACGACGACACGACGCAGAAAGGCGATGTTCGTCTCGACGATATTTTCAGCCTGGAGCTCCCCGACCGCCTGCAATTTCTGAACCAGATGCAGGAGCAGATTTACTTCGGCGAAATGCCGCCTGCTAAGAAAAAGCAGCCGAGCGAGCCGGAGCGTCAACTGCTGGCAGATTGGCTGTCCAGTGAACTCAAAAAGCATGACGCCTCGAAGCTTGAAGAAAAGCTGCGGTATCCGGGCTACGGCAACTATGTTGATCACAACAAGCTATTCAGCGGGGAAATTAAAGACGCGCCCTACACTCCGGCTCGGCGCTGGCTCGTGAGTCCGCAGATTTTTCTAGAACGCGTAAAAGATGTGCTTCAGCTCGACGAAAGAGAGCGGCAACGAAGTCTTTATGGCGTTACGAATCCTTTTATACTTCCTGAACGCTCGGGAGTTCGGGATTTTGATCTAACGACGTTGAATGGCGGCGATCTTCTAGTGATGCTGTCCAACGCGCAGTGGATTTCATCCAAGCAGATCCGGGCAGCTCGCGTCGAGAAGGGCGAATTGAAAGCGGACGAGTTTCCAGACGCAAAAGACCGATGGGCTCCCAGGGAAACTCCGCTGGAAATGGCAGCGGTGATTTTAAAGGACTCAGCGCCGACAGATGATGAATTGGTCGCCGCAATCCAGAAGCAATTTGGCTTAGTGCTAGGGCGAAACGCCGATGACGATGAAATCCGCCGGTATCTGGATTTAACGCGGTCTTCGATCGAGCTTTCTGGAAATACCGAGGGGCTGCGGCAGATGTTGGTTTCGGTTTTGTTAGAATCCGAGTTTCTCTACCGCATCGAATTCGGCGCTGGCGACCCTGACGAGCACTTAAGGAAAATTCTGGCTCCGCTCGAAGCAGCCCGCGCAATTTCGTATGCGCTCGGGGATCGCGGCCCGGACGCCGATTTGCTCTCAGCAGCTGCTGATGGCCGATTGGCGACGATGGACGATTTTCGGCGTGAAGTTCAGCGATTGCTTTCGGACGAGATCTACTATGCAGGTCCGATCGATCCGGGGCTCAGCGGGAAAAACATGCGAGCGCACGTCACGACGCATCCGAGGCTCGTTCGCTTCTTTCGTGAGTTCTTCGGCTATCCGGCCGCGCTTCGAGTTTTCAAGGATAGTCCACGCAGCGACGGCTTCTATCAAAACCCGGCGCGCGGAACGGCGGGCAGCCCCGGCTTTCTCATCAAAGAAGCCGACCGCGTCGTGGATTGGTATTTACAGAAGGATGAAGACGTCTTTGAAAATCTCCTGACCACCGAGGAGTTTTTTGTTTATCATAATAAAGACAATGAAACTGGCCGTAAAATTATTCAGGAATGGACTGAAGTTTATGAAAAACTGAAGGACACCAACTGGAAGGACGATCCTGAAGGCGTGATCGGCGAACATCAGGAATTTCTGGAAGCTCGACCGTCTGTGCGAGTCAAGGGCGGCCACCAAAAGAGAGAGTTTCTTCGCCACATGTATTTCTTTGGCGAAACAATCGGAAAAGGACGAACTCCGTTCACCACCGTTTCATTTGCCCACGGCTACACATATAATCATTCGACGTTTTATAGTTTGCCGCCAACGCCCCACGGTTTTCGTTATTCAGGTGTTGAAGGGAAAAACTTTAAAGGCTTGGATGACGTTGAATTCTGGGATTACCCGGTGGAGCAGCCATTCAAGATCGCCAATCGCAAGGGCCTCCTCACACATCCAGCCTGGCTGATTGCTCATTCCTCGAATTTCCACACCGATCCGATCAAGCGCGGGCGCTGGATCCGCGAGAAGCTGCTTGCCGGGCGCGTTCCGGATGTACCGATCACCGTGGATGCGCAAGTCCCTGAAGATCCACACAAAACTTTCCGCGAGCGAGTCGAGGCGGTCACCCATGCGGACGAATGCTGGAAATGTCATCAGCATATGAACCCGCTCGGACTCCCGTTTGAAGTCTTTGACGATTTCGGCCGTTACCGCCTCAACGAGCCGCTGGAATATCCGGAACACCTGATCGCCAAGCCCACAAAAAAGAACGGCGCGGACACCTACAAAACGAAACCCGTCCAGACGCTCGGAGCGCTTTTAGGCACGGACGACTCGAATCTGGATGGCAAAGTTGAAGACCCGTTCGAGCTGATCGATCGCTTGGCAAAATCGGAACGCGTTCGTCAGTCGATCATCCGGCACGCTTTCCGCTTTTTCATGGGCCGCAACGAAATGCTGTCCGATTCGCAAACTCTAATTGATGCCGACCGTGCTTATGTTGATAGTGGAGGCAGTTTTAAGGCCGTTGTTGTGTCGTTGCTGACATCAGACTCATTCATTTACCGAAGATAGAATATGAAAAACAGACGTGATTTCATCAAAGCCTCGATGCTGGCAGCTGCTGGCGGGGGAATGATTCCGAACCTGTTCGCAAATCAAGCCAACGGCACCCCGACGCGCTTTATTTTCATGCATCGCGGAAACGGCTTGTTTCCCAAAGTGATGGTCCCGCCGTCTCTTAGCGAAGAGGATCTGGCCCGCGAAGAAAAGAAGGAGCCGCTTGAGATTGACCTCGATGGTCACGACTTGCCGGACTGGATGAGCCCGCTCGAAGCTCATAAGGAAAACCTGACAATTCTACAAGGTCTGTCTGGAAAAATGTGCACCACCGGGCATCACTCTTGGTGTTCGGCGCTCGGCGTTTACAAAGCAAACGAGCGGCCAAGTTCTATTAAGTGGGCCACGGTAGACTTCGAACTCGCTAAAATGTTTCCGTCGCCGATGGAGCACATCGAGCTGGCCTGTTTTCCCACCGGAGGCGGCAACGCGCGTGGAAGTCTGGACGGAATCGCCAAGGGATTTTCGGCACGGGGACCGCAGCAACCGAACTATGCTTTCGGCTCGCCCAAAGGCGCGATGGGGGAGTTGTTCAAGTCAGTTTCCAACAACAAAGAAGACCAAATCAAATACCAGCTCGAACGCCGCTTGCTGGCCTTTGCCGCCGAGAACGAAGCCCGCCTCGGCAAGAATCTTTCCGGTGCCGAGCAGCGAAAAGTCACAAACTACGCGGATTCGATCAACGCGATCCGCAAGCGCAACGGGAAGGTCGATGCGATGGGCGATGTCCTTCGTCAGCACGTTCCGCAGTTGGCTGAAGAATACCTGGCCGATGATCTCAACACTCTTAACCGGCAACGTGCGCATGCCGAAGTGCTGCTTTCGGCCCTGGTCTCTGGCCTGACCAACGTCGTTGCCTTCACCGTGGACGAACTCGGCCACCCTTATACGGGAATTCCCGGCATCGAGAACGAGAAGGTCAACATGCACGACGTCGGCCACAATAAATCATACGGCGGCGTCGAAGCGCCCGAGATTCGCAATCGCGCCCGGAATCACCACATGACGCTTGTCGACACGATTGTCTCTCGACTGAAAGACGTCCCGGAAGGCGACGGAACGATGTTCGACAACACGATGCTGTTCTACTTTCCGGACGGAGGCGAGACTCACCACAGTCACGGTTGGGAATTCCCCTTTGTGGTCATGTCAGGACGCAACACGAAGCTCAAAAATCTGGGTCGGCGCTACGTTCGTCTTCCTTACCACGGGCAGGAAAATCACAAGACGCTGGGCAACTGGTGGACCACGATTCTCAATGCCCACGGTAACCCGGTCGAGCATTTCGGCGATTTTGATCTGAGCCTGAAACTCGATCAGTCGGGGCCGATCCCGCAATTTCTGGCCTAGCAGCTGCTGGGCGCAGGCGAGCCTGACCTAAGCCAGAATTTCCCTCACAACTCGGCCGTGAACATCCGTCAGTCGGAAGTCGCGGCCAGCCCAGTGGTAGGTGAGCTTTTCGTGGTCGAGGCCTAACTGATGAAGCATCGTCGCGTGGAGATCGTGGATGTGGACTTTTCCGCTCACTGTCTTTCGGCCTACGTCGTCGGTTTCGCCATATTTAAAGCCAGCCTTCACGCCGCCGCCGGCCATGAACATCGTGTAGCCTTCGGCGTTGTGCCCGCGTCCGTCGCGCGTGCCGTCGTCCGGCGTCCGGCCAAATTCGCCGCCCCAAACCACGAGAGTGTCTTCGAGCAATCCGCGTTGGCGCAGGTCAGTGAGCAGGCCAGCGATCGGCTTGTCGATCGATGCACAGCGCCTCGGGAGACCGGAAGCCAGGCCGCCGTGATGATCCCATTGATCGTCGGTAACCTGGATGAAGCGAACGCCCGATTCCGCCATCCGGCGCGCGAGCAGACACTGGTGGCCAAAGTTTTTGGAAGCGCTTTCGTTCATTCCGTAAAGCTCCAACGTCGACTCCGACTCAGCCGTGATGTCCATGACATCGGGTAGAGCGCGCTGCATCCGGAAGCCAAGCTCGAAGGACTCGATCACGCCCTCAAGCTCGGTCGATTCTCCGCGCTCAGTCAGCATCTGCCGGTTCATCGATTGAAGAAGATCGAGCCGCGTGCGCTGCTGATCCCGGTCGAGCCGGCTGTTCTCGAGATTACCGATTACGGCGTCTTTGATCGCTTTGTTGTTCCCTCCGATTGGTGTCCCCTGGAAAGCGGCGGGCAGAAACGCCGAGCCATAATATTTCGCGCCGCCGAGGACCGTTGGCGGGTTGATGGTTACGAATCCGGGTAGATCCTGATTCATCGCGCCGAGGCCGTAGAGAATCCAGGAGCCCATCGACGGGCGGACGAACTGAAAGCTGCCAGTGTGGAGAAAATCGAGCGCCTGAGCGTGCTCCGGATTGTCGGAAACCATGCCGTTGAGCATGCAGATTTCGTCCGCCTTTTTCGCGAGTTCCGGAACGAGATCGCTGAACCACATTCCGTCCTGACCGTGCTGCGCAAAATCCCAGAGCGAGCCGCGCCAGCGGATTTTTTCGTTGTCGCCGCTCTGCTGATTGTCGAGTTTCTGGAGCTTCGGTTTGTAGTCGAACATGTCCATGTGGGACGGCCCGCCTTTCATGCAGAGAAAAATCACTCGCTTGGCTTTCGCCGGGTGATGCGGGCGCTTCGGCGCGAAAGGGGACTCGAAGCCGGGGGCAGCAGCTGCTGCCGGGGCGTGCTGATTGAGGAGGCCAGCGAGCGCGACCGATCCGAAGCCGAGGGTCGTGTTTTGCAGGAAATTTCGGCGAGAAGCGAGCGAGTTCATAGACGGCAAGTACACGGAGTGAAATTCTAGAATTTTTCGGAAGACATTTCCCCGTTTTCCGGCAAGTTCACGACCTCCCTGTCGGGTAGTTGAGCGAGACTATTTTATCATTCGCGGTGTGACGCATCTGGCCTGCGCAAGCGGGCCCCACATGGGTCTCCCGAAGGTTTTTAGTTACGGTCTTACCAGCTGTCCGGCAGGGTTTTTTCTTTTTGAGCCTGAATCGGGATTCCTTTTAGAAATGAGCTTTTTTGGAGCCATCGTCCGCGCAAGATTCAAGCTCATGAGCCGTCGTTCGGCCGCGCGGTTGATCGAAAGCGAAGCGGCGCGCTACTTCGAGATCGTCGACAAACTCGGCCCTGAGAATTGCGTAAAATCGTTCCGCGTTCCTTCGATGTTGGGCGTGGACGACGACATGCGAGACTGGTCGGTCGTCAAGATTCTGGGGCACAACGCGATCGTCAATCGGCAGATCACTGTCGCGCTGATTCATTCGGCGCAGGGCGAAATCTACGAGACGGATTTCAACATGAAAAC
This sequence comes from Verrucomicrobiales bacterium, assembly GCA_047620505.1. Taxonomy (GTDB): domain Bacteria; phylum Verrucomicrobiota; class Verrucomicrobiia; order Verrucomicrobiales; family DEV007; genus JBLHKS01. The sequence goes on from JBLHKS010000083.1 coordinate 13,747, forward strand.
GGACGTGATGCCTGCCGATGACGTGGGTGGCGAGCAGGTCGAGGAATTCCGGAATTCCGTCCAGGCCCACCTGAAGGCGGCCTCAGGTTTCACGAAGTTGAGAGGAACTCTTCGGCGAGTGCACGCCATCTTCGGGCCGCTCGACGCACACGGCTGGAATTGCGTTTTTGGCGTCCATCTTCAGCTTCACCGCAAACAGGCTGAAGCGATCGCCGCGCAAGTCTGACTACCCGGTCTTCGTCGATCTGATCGCTTCGCCGATCTCGCTGAAGAACCAGGTGATTCCGCCCCAGATTTTCGCGCCTAACTCGCAGGTGTTGCCCCACCACTCGATCCCGAATCCACGCCAATCAACCGTCGGTGACCCGACGACGAAGAGCGCCGAGACGATCAAAACGTTCACCAGGATGATGAAAACCAGCGAAAAGAAAATGCCGTAGTTTTCCAGATCCGGTTGGCTGCGAATGACCATGAGAAACGTGAACGTCATGTGGAACGCCCACGTGAATCCGATCACGCCGAAGAAAAATCGCTCATGCCCCGGCCCAATTTCGATCACGAAATGCAGGACCCAATAAATTAGCGCGGCGATGACCGAATAAAACGGAACAAGGTAAGGCGAGAGCGAAATCAGCACGTTGTTTTTCGTCGTCACGACCTCGCCGCCCTGCGCCGTGACGGTCGGGCGTTTTAAGATTTTCCCGCCGCAGGCCACCGCGACCACTGCGTGGGTGTACTCGTGCCCGAAGACGTACATCCAGATCATTTTCGGCCCGCGAAGTCCGAACAGCACCACGAACCAAAGCAGAATCCCGACGTTGAAGAACCAGAATTGCGGTGTGCGCCAGAAATCGTGCTGAACGGTGACCTGGCGCAGCGAATCCAGAAATGTCTGCGTCGTCACCCAGACCAGGGGGACCAGCGCGATTCCGATCAGCGTCGTTATCCAATTCAAGGGGATCCCGACCGGCCCCTCGCGACCGACCAACTGATCCGCAAACGCGCTCAGCACCCGCGCCTTTTTCGCACGCTCAACCGGAGTCGCCGTCCGTTGATTGTTCGCCCCGCTACGGCCGCCTGGCGCGCGTTCGTGAGCGTAAAGACGCTCTCTTTTTCGCGCAGGCCGTTTTCGCGGCTTTGAATTCGAACTGGCTCGCTGATTCCGAGGCATTGACGGGCGGGCTCGACCAGCAGCTGCTGCCGCGACGCGTTAAACGCGCGACATGTACTTTTTGGTCTCGGTGTTGATCCTGAGGACGTCGCCGGGCTTCACAAAAAGCGGAACCTGAACCTCAAGCCCGGTTTCCAGCGTAGCCGGTTTCGTGGGATTGTTCGCGGTATCGCCCTTCAGGCCTTCCGCAGCTTCGGTGACCTCAAGATCAACCGATGCCGGCAACTCGATGGTCATTGCTTTTCCATCGAGAAAAAGCACTTCGACTTCCATCGTCTCCTTCAGCAAATCTTCGCTTCCCTCCAGCATAGCCGGCTGAAACGTGATCGTGTCGAAGCTCGCATCCATGAAATGATAGCCTTCCTGATCGTGATAACTGAATTCGAGCTTCTGACGCTCGGTGTTCACGATGTCGACCTTTTCGCCGGAAGCGAAGCGGATGTCCTTCGTCTTACCCGTTTGAAAAGAGCGGATGGTGGCCATGATCAAGGCGTTGCCCTTGCCCGGAGTGCGGTGCTCGATGTGCATCACAATGCCTTTTTCGCCCTTGTATTCGATGCACTGGCCTTTGTTGAGTTTGGTTGCGACGATCGCCATTGGTTTGGAAAAGTTAAAAGTTTGTAGATGAAAAGTAAAAGGTTTTTTCAGAGTTCGGAACGCGCAGCAGAATATTTTTTACTTTTCGCGATCCCTCCATTAACTCCGAGGCGTGAGCCCCGAAAAAGTGGTCGCCAGCTTCTGCGTCACATTTCTCGCACCGGAAATGCTGCATGTGTATCGGCAGATCACCGGTTTGCAACAATTTCGCCCGCACGTCGTCACCCAAAAGTGGATCAACCGCGAGCGATTTCCCTTCCCAGACGACCAGGTTTCGCTCGCACCGAAGTCTCGCGCTCGATTTTTTCGGCGGCTCTGGCACAAGCAGCTGCTGGGTGGACCGATCATGGTTTCCGGTGGCCAACGAGCTGCGATTCTTCGAGAAATAGAGGCCTGCGACGCCTCGGTGCTCCACATTTATTTCGGCCACATCGGCGTTTACCTCTTGCCTGTTCTTCGCGACTGCCCGATCCCGAAAATCGTTTCGTTCCACGGAGCCGACGCCGGAGTCGACATGGACAAAGCCAAGCACCGAGCCGCGATGTCCGAAGTTTTCCAGCTGGCCGATTTGATCCTCGCACGCTCAGAATCGCTCGTCTCGAAGCTTCTCGAACTCGGTTGTCCTCAGGAAAAAATCAGGATCAGCCGGACTGGCATTCCGATGGACGACTGGCCGTTCATCGAGCGCGCGACCCCGCCTGACGGAGCCTGGCGGCTTTTCCAGGCCTGCCGCCTGATGGACAAAAAGGGGCTCGACGTCGCGATTCGCGCCTTTGCTCGGATTCGCGAAAAGTTCCCAAACGCGACCTTCGAAATCGCCGGCGAAGGACCGCTGCTCGAACCGCTTCAGGCTCTGGCAAGAGAACTCGGAATCAGCGAAGCCGTTAGCTTTCTCGGCTTTCTCAATCAGAACGAACTTCGCGCCGCGATGAACCGCGCCCACGTTTTCGTTCACCCCAGCCGAACTAGCACCGATGGAAATCGCGAAGGCGTGCCGAATTCGATGCTCGAAGCGATGGCGACAGGACTGCCGGTCGTCGCGACGCGTCACGGAGGGATTCCGGAGGCGGTCGAAGAAGGCGTCAGCGGTCTGCTTGTCGACGAGGATGACGAAGACGGACTGACTCAGCAGCTGCTGGCCGTTCTGGAAGACGGCGAACTGCGTTTGCAGCTCGGAAAAGCCGCTAGAACCGGGGTTGCCGCCAAATTCAGCCAGCAGGCCCAGATCGAAAATCTGGAATCCTGCTATGCCGAATTGTTGCCTCGATAATTTCCGTTTTACGCGTCGTCCAGCGCCGCAATCCCTGGCAATTCTTTGCCTTCGAGCAGCTCCAGGCTCGCCCCGCCGCCAGTCGACATGAACGTAACTTTGTCGCCGTAGCCGAATTTCTTGATCGCCGTCACCGAGTCGCCACCGCCGATGATGCTGACCGCTCCGGAGCTCGCAACCGCCTCCGCGACTGCTTTGGTTCCGATGTCGAAACCGCGTCTCTCGAACACGCCCATCGGACCGTTCCAGAGCACGGTTTTCGCGCCCGCGATTTCCGCGCAGAAATCTTCGATCGCCTTGTCGCCGATGTCGATGCCTTCCCGGCCAGCTGGGATCGAGCCGCCTTCAGAAAACGGAGCGCAGACCTCAGTCGGAGCGTCGTCCTTGAACTCAGCCGTGTGCCGTGTGTCGGCCGGGAGCATAAATTTCGTGCCCTTGGCTTCAGCGTCTTTGAGGATCTGAAGCGCAAGTTCTTGCTTATCGTTTTCGACTAGCGAATCACCAATTTCGTGGCCCTGCGCCTTGCGAAACGTGTATGCCATCGCGCCGCCGATGATGATCGTGTCGGCCTTTCCGAGGAGCGAAGTGATGACCTGGATTTTGTCCGAAACTTTCGCTCCGCCCATGATCACGACGAAAGGGCTCTCCGGATTGGCGAGCTTACCTTCGAGGTATTCCAGCTCCAACTCGATCAAAAACCCCATTGCAGATTCGTCGACGTAATTCGCGATCGCCGCGGTCGAAGCGTGGTAGCGATGCGCCGTGCCGAACGCGTCGTTCACGAAAATGTCGCCGTTTTCCGCCAGCTGCTTCGCGAAAGCTTCGAGTGCTTCTTTTTCCTCGTCGGTCTCGCATTTGAGGTCTTCAGCCGCGTGGTAGCGCGTGTTTTCGAGCAAAAGGATCTCGCCATCGCCGAGTTCGCCGACAGCAACTGCTACATCCGGGCCGACGCAATCGTCGACGAATTTCACCGGCGCAGAAACGAGTTTGCCGAGCCGAGTTGCGACTGGCGCGAGCGAAAGCCCGGGATCGCGTGTGCCTTCCGGCCGGCCGAGGTGCGACATCAAAATCACTTTTGCGCCAGCTTCGACGAGGTGATTGATCGTCGGCAAAGCACCTTGAATTCGGGTGTCGTCCGTAATTTCGCCGCCTGAAAGCGGCACATTGAAGTCGACCCGGACGAGGACGCGCTTGCCCTTCACTTCGAGATCTTTGACGTGTTTTTTAGCCATGTGGGAAAAAAGTAGTGGTGGCTTCCAGCCGCCGTTTTGATAGTTCGGATTCTGCGATTGGCGGCTGGAAGCCACCACTACAGAATGTCGGATCAGGTTGAGACAAAGCGGGGCGACAAAATTGTCGCCCCGCCGGAAGTCTGATAATTTCAGAAAAATTAGAGAGCTGCTCCGATCATCTCCATCGCATCAACTGCGCGATTCGAGTAGCCCCACTCGTTATCGTACCAACCGACGACTTTGACGAAGTTGCCCTGAGCCATCGTGGTCAGACCATCGAGGATGCAGGAATGCGGGTTGCCGACAATGTCCTTGAGGACGAGCGGCTCTTCGCTGTATTCGAAAATCCCCTTGAGCGGCCCAGCAGCTGCTGCGGCGTAGGCTTCGTTGATACCTTCGACCGTAGCGTCTTTTCTGAGCACTGCGCTGAAGTCCGTAACCGAACCAGTTGGAGTCGGAACGCGAAACGCACCGCCCTGAAGTTTGCCAGCCAATTCCGGAATCACGAGGCCGATCGCCTTGGCAGCGCCGGTTGAGGACGGAATGATGTTTTCAGCAGCGGTCCGCGCGCGGCGAAGGTCTTTGTGAGGAGCGTCGAGCACATTCTGGTCGCCGGTGTAGCTGTGGATCGTGCTCATGAAGCCCTTTTCCACTCCGTAAGTGTCGTTCAGAACTTTGACCATCGGCGCCAGGCAGTTGGTCGTGCAGGAGGCGTTCGAAACGATGTGGTGCTTGGCCGTATCGTACTGATCGCTGTTGATGCCCATGCAGAAGGTGATGTCAGGATCTTTCGCCGGAGCGGAGATCACGACTTTCTTGGCACCAGCTTGGATGTGCTTGCCTGCACTCGCCTGGTCGAGGAAAAATCCAGTCGATTCGAGAACGATATCGACTCCGTTTTTGCCCCAGCCAAGATTTGCCGGATCGCGCTCAGCCGTCGTGATGATGCGGTGACCATTGACGGTAATCGAGTCGTCGTCGAATTCGACCGTGCCTTTAAAAGGGCCAGCCGTAGAATCCCACCTCAAGAGGTGAGCCAGAGTTTTGTTATCGGTAAGATCGTTGATCGCCGCGACCTTCTTAAGTTGGTCGGGCGTCATCGAGCGAAGCACGTTGCGGCCGATGCGGCCGAATCCATTAATTCCGTATTTTGCCATGTGAAGTAGTCAGTTTTGTGTTCGTGGGTGTTTGGGCGCGAAGAAAGCGTGGGAGGGCACCCTGTCAATGGGAATCAGGCGGCTCAATTTCGCCGGAATCGGCTCCGTCTCCCGATTTCGCCGCCTGTGGCTCTCGTTAATTCCGGCCGCGCTCTTCGCCGAGGCCTACTCGATTAACTCGAATCCGTGCTTTTCGCGCAGCCGATTCCAGAAGCTCGACCAGTACTCATCGTAGTAGTCGTTGGCAGCGGCCTTGATGTGATCCGGGTCTACAACTTTCGGCGATTTACTGAGGTCGAAGTCCTTGAGATGGCCCTGGCCAACTCGTTCTCTCGGCGACACGAATCGCCATTCGTGATCTCCGAGAACTTCCTCGCAGAGTGCCGCCAGATCTGGATCATAGGCCTTGAGTCCCGCACGAGTCTGAATATGGTTATGATCGTGATCCATCGTGCGATTCGTATTATACCAGCACTGCACACCTTCGGCCCAATACTCAGCTTGATTCCTTGAGGCGTAACACTTCTTTTCGCCACCAAATACAATAAGAACGTTATCGTCTTTCGTAACGGTAGCTTCAGAATCAACCGCAATGCCGTTTACGAGGATATCGCCGCTATCGAGGCACATTCGATGGAGTTCTTTAGGCTGGCCTGGAAAGGACTCCGTTAACGCTCCGAGGAGACTGACCGGCTTTGCGCTTGTAACGCGGCGAAAACGCTGAGCCGCGCGACCGTCATTCCACAAGCCGCGGAATTTTGCCCGGTTGAACGCTTCGGTGAGTCGCTTCTTTTGATCTTCACTGAAGCCCGCACCGTCGATGACGTGACCGAACTCATGGATAAGAATGCTCTCAATCTGCATACCGCCCTCGTATTCGAGAACATCCTCCTCGGCGAACAAAACGACCCTGCGACCGTCAACGCGAGTCAGAAAGCCTCTTTGACGCCAATTGTAGAAGTCGAGTTCTTTACCTGTCTTGTCGGTCGCGAACTGCGGGACGTCCGAGGTCATTTCATCGTGACCCACCAATATGCAGAGCACGTTCTGGCTCCGAATTCGATCGGCGACCTCCTGATCGATCGAGCGCATGATCTGGTCGAACAAATAGGCTGATTCGAGAATCGCGAAATCGGAGATTCGATCCGAAGTAGCGATCAGAATCCCCTGCACCAACACACCTTTCTTGAAGAAGGAGGTGTCGAGATCATATTCTTCGGCTTGGGCATCCGTAATCGCAGAAACCACAGGTTCGCCACCTCGAACGTAAGCCCCAGTCGACTGATGAGGCGTCATCGGCCAGTCATCTGATCTGAACGGGTAGGCCGGAAGTTCCCGACCGTTCATCAGGCCGCCCATCGGCAAGTTCGAAAATGCGTAGCGCACCGCGACCGGAGCAGGAACGTCGTCGTTCCAAACTTCGACATGCGGCTGAGCGCCCTTGGGCTGTACAACTCTCGCTCGAGCATGATGGAAAACTCGATCTTCTCCGGCGAGTACAAAGCCGACATCCACATCTTGATCGAGCCGAAGCCCGCGATTCGTTCCTTCCTCAAACGTGATGATCGCTTTGCCCTCAACAAACTCAGCCGCCACGTAAACCGGGCCACGCCACTCGAGCAGATCGTTCGATCGCGCCCGCTTAGTTCCGTAGACTTTGGCAAGGGCCCAACGCGCGGATCGCTCGCCGACCGGAAGTTTGCGTCCGGGATGGATGCTGCCATTCGAATTCGCATCAAACGTAACGATGAGCCCGGTATCAGGAGTCGATCGCCAAGTGTCGAACTGAATTTCCCGCACGACATTGGTATGATGGTTCATGTCATACTCCATCGAGCGGCGATTGCTCCATCCCGCAATCTGGATGATCCCGAACGGAAGATCAGGATCACCGAAAGCCGCGCGCCAATCACTGATTACGGTCGGAAATGTTCGGTGAAACGGTTTCCATGACGTGCCAAACGAATTGTTCTCCCCTTGATAGAATAGAACTCCGCGAATCGTACTATTTGAGATAGGCAGGAGCGATCCGTTGTACAGTCCGGCCGGGCTGCGGCCTTCGCCCGGATTCTTATAGCTATTAGGATTCGGACGCCCAGCCTCCTTCTCGCCCTTCGCTTTGGCGGCCTCCCACGCGGCCAAATCAGCGGCAAGCCGCGTTTCCGCCCCTGCTTCGCCACCCCCATCGATCCATTCTCGAAGCTTAGAATCAAACGCCTCGATATCAGTTTGCATTTCTTCGATGGAAGTCAGGGATTCTCGAGAACACCAATGCTGAGCCATCGTGCCGCCCCATGAATTGTCGATAATACCGATTGGAACCTTCAATTGGCGATGCAAACGCTTGGCAAAATAGTAGCCAACGGCGGTGCAATTCTCGGCCTGGTCGCTCGTCGCTTTGCGCCAATTTCCGGTCGAGCTTTCTGGATTCTCAACGGGGGAATCAGACTGCGGTTCGGGACTCGCGATCCTTGGCAAGCGTATGAATCGAATCTGATCAAAATCAGCAGCTGCTAGCTCGAGATCCGCGTCACGCGATGCCCCTAGGGTGAATTCCATGTTGCTCTGCCCGCCACAAACCCAGACTTCTCCTACAAGGATATCCGATATCGTCAGCGCCTCTGCGTTTGCGGAAACCTCTAGCGATCGTGGCTCCACCGAGGCCTCAATAGGATCTAGCGCAACTAGCCAGCTTCCGTCATTCGCGGCGATTGCGGTTTTGCTCTGGCCAGCGAATTCAACAGCGACCGTGCCGCCAGGCGTCGCCCAACCCCAAATCGAAATCGGTTTGTCGCGCTGCAAAACCATCCCGCCCCCGAAAATATTAGGAAGACGCAGATCATCCGCCTCAGCTGCTGCTGTTAGCAGGATGAGGATTGAGAGTATCGAGATAATTGGGTTTTTCATGGTTTTTCGTCTTCTGCCATCATTCCTGACCGTGAAACGATTCCTCCTTGGGTACTGTAATAAATGGCCAGCTAGCAGGATAGAATCGTACAATCTTGGTCGGACGGAAGCCTTCAAGCAGCATGTCGCATTCAACCTGAATCTCCACGCCGCTACAACCTGGCACGGTCGGAACCTCGCCAATTTTGAGAATGTTGCCGCCCTTGCGATCATTCGTCGGATCGTAGGTCATGAGGGTATGCCGAGCGACTGCGATAGTCCCTTTGGGTGCGAGATCATCCTTCGCTCCGCCAGATGTGGGCCAACCGAGGGGTTCAGGATTGATATCGGTTAGCTCTTTGAATAGAGCTTGATCCAGACCATCGAAAAACGTGATTGTGACAATTTGTGTATCGTTGTCGACGGCCTTCACCCAGCCCGGCAAGCCGCGTTCTCGAATATAGAGCCGGTGTCGCTCCATTTGTTGAGCGGTCGCCAAATTCTGGCTGGTTTCGTCGAGCCAAATTTCCCGAACTCGGCCCGGTCCGAACAAACCGACCCAAGTCATGTTGAAATGCACCAACTGATCCTTGGCCAACGATTCGAGCGTTCCGAAACCATTTTCCGCAAACACACTGGTACTATTGAGGAGGTCGAAATCTTTGGGCTCACCGACGGCCTTGCCCTCGCTCAGAAGTGTCGCGGATAGCTTCTTAGTTTCGAGATCGATCTCGTCAATTCTCCAGATTTCTTGTCGCTTCGCGCGGTAGCTGAAATCGTCTTCCACCCGGATGCAGCGTCTGAAATCCACTTCGGGAGAAACTCGATCATGGAAGACGGCCAACGGCGGTCGATCGTCCATTTCATCCTTAATATAGCACAAGGTATGAAGATGGGTCCCCAGCGGGATATCGCACAGCGCAGCAGGAGCCCCATTGTAGTAAATCGAGCCGTAGGGCAACATATCCAGCGGCAGCGGCAGGTCCCAAACGCCGCGCTGCTGGGAATCATTGCGATCCACTCGAATCACAAACTGGCGTTCAAAATGGTCGACCTTGAGAAGCTCGCCAGTGATGTAGTGAGCCGAGCCCTCGGGCGGAAATTCACCTTCCACAGGTTTAAACCATGGAAGGGTTTTGTCCGAGCCCTCGTCCGTACGGAACGCTGCGGGCTCATCCGCGAAGGCGGCTGCGATCAGGAGAAACGGTATAAGAATTCGCATGCTCACCAGAATTTAAGAAACGACTTCTGAAACCACGCCAAGACTGTCTTGGAATTGTTCCGTTTCGACGCCGGAACGCTGCAGCATTGTCAAGAGCAAGTTGCTCAGCCGTGCGTCGCTATCGACAGGCCGTCCACAGATTTTATAGTGTTCGCCCGCGACTGCGACGTTATATTTACCAATGGTCGGCAGGTTGTAGTCGAGATGCTGGCCGTGATTCACGCCCAGCTTCTTGCCGCCGGCGTAAATCGTCGGTAAGTTCGCGTTGCCGTGACTGTGACCGTAGGACATGCCGCTGCCCCAGAGAACCTGTGTTGTATCTAAGAGGCTTCCATCATCTTCGTCGTGAGCCTTGAGCTGATCTAGTAGATAGCTGAGTTGTTCAACGTGAAATGTGTCGGTCTGAGTCAAGCGCCGCAACTGCTCGGGATCTCCATTATGATGAGACAAGCCGTGGCGCGTTTGCGAGATGCCGAGGTCCGGAATAGCCCCGCCGTTGGCTTCACTGCCGATCATGCAGGTGATGACGCGCGTCATGTCGGTGCGAAACGCGAGGACCATCAGATCATAGAAAACACGATGATATTCGCCGACCTGATTTTTATCCATTTTCTGCGTAAACTTGCCAGCAGTCGCGTTATCCAGTTCTGGCCTCGGGACATCGAGCCAAGCATCGGCCTTTTCGGTCCGCTCTTCCACTTGGCGCACCGCGGTAAGATATTCGTCGAGCTTGTTGCGGTCTTCTGAGCCGAGGTTCTGGTTGACCTTCTTCGCGTCAGTGAGAACGGCATCGAGGATGCTCCCGCGCCGATTCAATCGCCGGCGAACCGCGTCTTTCCCTCCCTTCTCCTCGCCGAAAAGACGCTCAAAAATTGATTTCACGTTGCGCTCGGCTGGCATCTTAATCCCATCGCGAGACCACGCTAATGAGAATCCGTCGACCGCCATTTCGATGGAGGGAATTCGCGTTGAAACGCCTTGAACTTCGGCCATCAATTGATCTGCCGAAACGGTATTGCGAAAGGCACCGCCGCTACTTGGAACCGCCGCGCCGGTAAGCCAGACCTGATCGCAATTGTGCGCTTTGCCGAGAACCAGCGGATGGTGCAGGCCGCTGATTGGCGTGACATCGTTGCGGTGACGTTCCAGAGATTGCAGCGGAGAAGTGAATTCGTAATCGACGCCCGCTTTTTCGATCTGCCAGGTCAACGTGTTGACGCCATTGGGTATGTAGATAAAGACGCTTCGTTTCGGCGGCGTGGGCTTCGGCAACCCGGCAGCGTGCATGCAGTCAAGCATCGGCAACGCGATACTTGCGCCAATGCCGCGAAGCATGTGGCGGCGGCTCATTTGCCAGCGGCTAGTTTGGATGTTCATATCAGAGATTTGTGAGCATTTGTGGGTATTTGTGAAAATTTGTGTAGAAGTTCATTTCACTAGGCGCTTCCACTCCAATTTCGAATTCTTAAAGTTCAGAATCAGTCCAATTCTGATCGCAGTAATTCGAAGGTAGTTCAGCATCTGCGAAATTTCTTTGTCCCCAATTTCCAAAATTGCTTTCGCATCCACGACTACTTCATTTCGCACCGTAAAGTCCGGATAGCACTCGCCGACGCGCCGATTGTGGTAGAATAACGGAAACTCTGGCTGTTGCTTGAAATCCAATTTCTGTTCTTCGAATTCGATCGCCAAGGCGTTCTCGTACGGTTTTTCTCGGAGGCCCGGACCCATTTCGGTGTGAACCCGCATAGCGCAGCCGATAATTTCGTAGGTTGGATCGTTGTCAGGCATGTTGAATTTCAGCACAAATGGTCACTAATATCCACAAATGGGCACGAATGTTTTTATCGTTTTTGAAAGAGTTCGGACAGCACAAAGGCTTCGAGAATGTCTCCGACGCGGTAGTCCTTTTCACGGCCGATTCGGGCGATTTCTTCGATTTCATCGTGATCTTCAAACGTCATGGTGCGCCGCATTCCGTATATCGCCAGTTTCTCGATGAATGTTCTGTTGAAAGCATCCAGATCCGCCATCAGCAGCTGCTGGAGCTCTTTGGCGTTTTCAAAGTTGCGCCCGTCCGGCAACTGGCCACTGGGATCGACCAACGGATCGTCGCCCGTGCCCTCGACTTTCTCATGCGTCCGCCACTCGCCGATCGCGTTGTAATTGTCGAACGCGAGGCCCAGCGGATCGATCTTCCGATGGCAGGCTGAGCAACTCGGATCGTGCGTGTGCGCGTTCAGCCTCATCCGAATCGTCGCCTTGGGCGAATCGATCGGGTTAGGTTCGATCGGATCCACGTTGGCTGGCGGTGGGGGAGGGGTTTTACCCAGAATCGATTCCGATAACCAAGCGCCTCGATGCACCGGACGATGCCGCGTGCCGTCAGAAGTAAGCGAGAGGATCGACGCCTGCGTCAACAACCCGCCGCGGTTGGATTCTGGCGCGAGCGAAACTCGTTGAAATTTATCGCCAGCCACCTCGGGAACTCCATAAAATTCGGCCATCTTCGGATTCAGTATCGTCCAATCTGAATCGATGAATTCGCGCAGCGTTAGACCCTCATCAAGCACCTCGGCAAAGAAAGCCTGCGTCTCGCCAATCATACTCTTTTCGAGATGACGATTGTAGTTCGGGTAGAGTTCTTTATCCGGCGGAAACATCCCGACTTTGCGCAAATGCAGCCATTGAGCCGGAAACGATTGTGTGAACCGTTTCGCGCGAGAGTCGGCTAACATGCGCGCCAGCTGGAGTTGCAATTCAGCGCGATCGCGAAGCTTGCCTTGTTCAGCAGCTGCCAGCAAAGCGTCGTCGGGCATGGTGCTCCAAATCATATAGGATAAGCGCGAGGCAATCTCCCAATCGTTGAGTTCGTGACGATCCTCGTGTTGATCGCCTTCGGCCAGAAAGAGAAAACTTTTCGAACACAGAATCGCGGTCATCGCGGACTTGATCGCGTCCCCAAACTTCTCACCTTCATCGATCTCGCCGTTCACGATTTCAACATAAGTATCCAGCTCACCCTCAGCCAGTTGTCGCCGAAATGCACGTTTCGCCATCGCCGCGAGCCCGTCTCTCGCCTGATCCAGATTTCCCTCCTCGCTAGCCATATATTCGTCTCGGCGATGCTGTTCTTCATCGGTGACGATCGGACCGCGTATCGAGACTGAATCGATGATCAAGACTGGATACCGGGCTCGGCCCTGTTCATCGGTAATTTTCATTTGCCACGGCGCGCGCTCGTATTCGGTTGTGATAAACGGAATCCGACTTGAAGAATTCGTCCGAGGATGCCGATTGCCTCCTGCTGTGTTGATGACGTGGATTTCGGGGCCACGAACTGCTGGAAAATGAGTCCGAAACGTCACCGTGATCGGTTTGTCTTCGGGTGCTACGATGTCCTGTTCAAAAAGGATCCGATCGAGCTTATGCTCATAAACCTGTATCCGCGGTGCTGGACCATTTTCCGGCTTCAATCCGCAAACTGTATAACTGATTTCATAAACTCCAGCGCCAGGGAACTTGAGGTCCGGGCCGCGAAAAGGATTCGAGTATCGATACAGTTCTCCTGACGTCGTCAGCGGATATCGAATTTTGTCCAGCAATCCAGCCTCTTTGAGACGCTCGTAATGCGCATGATTCTCGTTCAAATTGACTGCTCGTGTGCTCGCTTCCAAATATTCTACTTTTTCAACTGGATAGGCTTCGTCGAGGACGATCTCTGCCGCTTTTATGTATTTTTCAACGTGGGTTGCGGACAGGCTCAGGACCGAGCCCAGTCGCTCAAAACCGTTCCACTCCGGATCTTCAAGCAGCCCGCCCGGGTCCTCCGCATCGTACTGAACTCCGATCAAATCGCGTACCGAGTTTACATATTCTTCGCGAGTTAAACGATGATAGGAAACCCGATCCCGCTTCGCCATCCGCGCCGCTTCGCCTTCGTTGATTCGGGCTGCAAGCCACTCCACGATTTTCGCGCTTTCGTCCACCGTTGGAAGATGCTCTTCGTCATCCGGCGGCATTTCGCCGGAGCTGATCCGCTCCATCACCTCGGCCCAATGCTGAGTGTCGTTCAGACCGACTTTCGGCGACAATTGATCGAGCCTGAAGTCGGCCTTTTGCTTCTTTTCGCCGTGGCAACGAATGCAATGCGTATCGAGATAGGGCTGAATCTCCTTCTTAAAAGAAGGTGCCGTCGATTGAGCCGCTGCGAAGATCGGAACCAGAGCGATGAGAGCCAGAATCGTTTTCATGGGGTTTTGAGAATGGCGCGCCAGTTCTGCTGGCCTTCGCTCTATCCTGATTTCGGCAATTGTCAATTTGCGGGGGAATCGAGGCCGACGAAAGTATCGGTATGCGTTTCTTTCTGATTTGTCTATCGGTCGCGACTTGCTTGAGCGGAGCTTGCGGAGGGAAGCCTTCGGAAGGTTCGGACGCCGACTTCGAAACGATGATCGACGGGCTTCTCGAAGGCACGGTCGAGCAAATCTCCAGTCAGCAGCTGCTGGAACGCGAGACCGAATTCACCTTGCTCGACGCCCGGCCAAAAGCGGAATTTGACGTC
>JBLHKS010000084.1:0-27530 GCA_047620505.1 Verrucomicrobiales bacterium
TGAGGGCGTTCGGCGGCTGGAAGCCACCACTACAGAGCCCTCACCGGCGCCGGGGCCAACCCGTCCGTGGCATAGCCGGGTTCCGATCGACCGCAGACGGCTTGGCAAGCCATCCTACTCTGCCTATCACTTTCAATCACACCTGGCAGCGGGTGCTAATTCGATTGCCCAAAAATTATTGCGAAGCCACTTTCACCAGCAGCCCGCGCTGCCTCGCGATTCGCAGGACCCAAGCCATCACGCATCCGGCGGCTACCATCCAGACTAAGTTCAGGACGGTTGCCCAGATCAGGTGAGCGTTGAGACCCTCGGTTTTATTGCTCAAAACGTCCCGCATGCCTTCGAAAATGTGGGTCGGCGGGAGGGACATGGCGATGCTCTGGAGGAACGGGGGCAATATTTCGACAGGGTAAAATATTGCGGAGATGGGCTGAACCATGAACGGCAACGCCCAGGCGAGACCTTCGGCGGCCTGGCCCCAGCGGAGGATCAGGGCGTTCGCGAAAATTCCCAAGGCCCAGCCGAAAAACAGGAGGTTCAATGCGAAGGGGATCAGGGCGAGTTCGAATTCGAAAACGTTAAACTGATAATTGAAGTAGGCGACGGTGATGAGGATCGGGAACGTCGCCAAGACCCGCAGCAGGCCGACGGTGCACATCCCGACGACGACTTCCCAGGTTCGGATCGGGGCGACGAATATGTTCAGCAGATTTCGCGTCCAGACGTCTTCGAGAAACGAGATCGAGACGCCCTGAGTCGCGCGAAACTGGATGTCCCAGAGCAACACGCCGCCGAGGAGAAATGTGATCGGCAGCCCCGCGTTTTCCGGCTGGGTCTGGCTGAGATAAACGCTGAGGTAGCCCCAGACGACGAGGTGGATCAGCGGCCAGAAAAACAGCTCGAACAGGCGGAGCGGGTTGCGGCCGTAGAGCAGGAGGTAGCGAAGAACGACCGCGGAAATGCCTCTGAAATTCATGTTGAGGCCTCCTCTCCGTTTCCGTTGATGAACAGGTCGCCGCCTCGCGCGATTTTGATGAAAACCTCTTCGAGAGAGGTCTCCTCGAAGCCGTCTTTGATGTTTTCCGGCGTGCCTTCGCGAATGATTTTTCCGCGGTGAATGAAAATCACGCGATCGCAGATTTCTTCGATGTCTCGCATGTTGTGCGAGGTGTAAACGATCGACGATTGCTGCTCTTTCTGGAGCTTGCGGATCAGTTTTCGGGTCTTGTCGGCGACGTCGGGATCGAGGCTCGCAGTCGGCTCGTCGAGCATCAACAAATCGGGCGAATTCAGGAAAGCTTTGCAGAGATTGACCTTGGTCGCTTCGCCTGCGGAGAGGTAGCCGGTCGGACGTTTGGCGAGGTGCTCGATCTCGAAAAGCTCCAGCAGCTGCTGGGCGCGCTCGCGAGACTTCTTCACACCGTACATCATGCCGAAAATCATGAGATTCTGCCGAACGAGCAAGTTTCCGGGGAGATTGGTGTAGGCGGAGGAAAAATTCATCCGGCGCATCAGCTCGATCCGATTCTTGTGAAGCGATTTGCCGAAGACTTCGATTTCGCCGGATGTCGGCGTTGTCAAGCCGAGCAGGAGGTGCATCGTCGTGGTCTTCCCAGCGCCGTTTGCGCCGAGCAGGCCGAGGATTTCGCCCTTTTTGACGTCCAGACTGAGGCCGTCGACGGCGCGGAATTTGCCGAATTCTTTGACGAGGTTGCGAACTCGCAGGACGGGGGTTTCAGCCATGAGCGCTGGACCCTGGCACCGTTTTCAATCTTGTGAAGTCGACATTTTCGAGAATTGCTTTAGGGAAACGCCGTTGAATGCCGACCTCGAAAATTACATCCCATACTCATGAAAAAGCTTTCACTGATTCCCTTGATTTCTCTCGCCTTTGCCGGATTTGCGTCCGCTGAAGATGCCCCGAAGCCGTTCCAGACTTTTGATGCCGATAAAAACGGCAAAGTCGCCTACCTCGAATACGCCAAAGCCAAAAAAGGCGAGTTCGATGCGCTCGATCGCGATCGCAGCCGTGGCCTGACTCTGGCCGAAGCCGAAAAGGCTCCGATGGTCGCCGAGGACGATTTCTTTTCGCTTCCGAGTTTTGACGAAATGGATTCGGACAGCAATCAGACCCTGACACTTGCCGAGTACGGCACCGGCGTGCAGACCGTTTTCAACTTCCTCGACGCGATCAAGGATGGCGAGATGGACAAGATCGTGACTCTGCCGGAATACCTGATGGCCATTCAGAAGGCCAAAGTTGCAGCAGCTTCTGGAACCGCAGCGAGCGCGGCGACGAAGGGTTCGAGGAAAGGTTCACAGGCGAAAGCGAAGGCGAAGGCCACGCCCGACGCCAAGTAATTTGACTCGTCGATTTTGATTTACGGGCGTCTGTCTTTGCGGCAGGCGCCCTTTTTTTGTTCGCATGAAAAGCGTGGCCGTCATCGGAGCGATCAGTCTGGCTCTGTGGGGCCTGATGCTCTGGCTGTCGATTGGCCTGCCGGTTGGGCCGGGCAGCGAATTGGCCAACGGTTTTGGCTACGATGTCCCGAATAATGACACGCCGACGGCGGCTTACTTCGGTTTGTTCGCCCTGATCTGGGTTGGATTCGCGTTTTGCGGATGGCGAGTCTGGAAAGCGGCTTCGAGCTGGCGTCTGGCCTGGGTGATCGTCTGTTTTGGGATCGGTTTCCGGATTTTCATGCTCTTCAGCCAGCCGGTTCACGAGAACGATTTCTACCGTTATCTCTGGGATGGAAAGTCGCTGGTCCACGGCTTCAATCCGTATCTTTACGAGCCGGCGGCGCTCTGGATGAACGAGTTGGATGTCGAAGAACCGCTTCTTGAGCCGGAAACTGGAACCTGGTTTCAGGGTCGGCTCTGGACCGAAGCGGACGACGCTCGGCTGAAGGAACTTCGTAGCCTGCGTGACGAAAATCCTGAAGCCTACAACCGAATCGGGCATTCCCAGATTCCCACGATCTACCCTCCGGCCGCGCAGGCGATGTTCGGCGTTTCCAGCTTTTTCTTTGGCGATTCGGTCGTCGGTTTTCGGGTCGTTTTGATGGTTTTCGATCTCGCGGCGATGCTTCTGATTTTGTGTCTGCTCAAGCAGCTCGGCCGCAATCCCGCCTGGATCCTTTTTTACGCCTGGTCGCCGCTGATCATCGTCGAATTCGCTAACTCAGCGCACCTCGACATCGCGCCGATCGCCTTCACGCTCCTCGCGATTTTCTGCGTCGGCGCGCGGAAACCCGCGTCAGCAGCTGCTGGCCTCGTCGTTGGCGTGTTGGGAAAATATTTCAGCGGATTTCTGCTTCCGATTCTGTTCCGTCCAAATTGGCGAGGAATCCTAATCTACGGCGGCTGCGGGGCCGCGATTCTGGCTGCGTTCGTCCCTTTCTTTTTCTGGCAGGACGCCGGAATCGCCCAGGTTTTTCGCGGCCTGACGACCTACACCGAGGACTGGCAAAACAACAGCGGTGCCTTCCTCGTGATCGACCAAATCTGCGGTTTCATCGTTCCTGCTTCGGAAACGAGCTACCTGCCGGCAAAAATCGTCGTCGCCGTGATTTTCCTAGGTTTCATCGCTTGGCTCGCGTTCACCGCAACGCCGGATCACGAAACTCTCGTTAAAAAGTGCTTCTGGGTCATGACCGTCTTTTTCGTGCTCAACCCGACCGCGTTCCCTTGGTATTTTGCCTGGGTGGTGCCGTTTCTCTGCGTTTTCCCGCGCCCGAGCTGGCTCATTTTGATGCTCACGCTTCAATTTTACTACCTCGGTTTTCACGATGACTACGCGATTTCGACCGCGATCTGGCTTGGATTTCCTGTGATCAACTGGCTGACCTGGGGAATTTTCGCCATCGTTTGGGGGATCGAACAGGTCATTGTCTTCAAGCGCAGAACCGTCGCGTAGCCTGTTTTCAACCTCCGTTTGCATCGCAAGTCCGAACGCGTATCGGTGCGCCCGTGTTCAGCCAATTGGAGGAAATTCTCGAAGCGATCAAGGCGCGTTTGCGCCGGCGATACGGGATTCAACGCCTCCAAATCGTGGCCTACCCGGGCTATCGCCGCGACGACTGGGCCTTCATCCGTGGACGCGTGATTTGCGGGAAGGACATCGAAGCCGGCGAAGGCCATCACGGGGCCTGGCGGAATTTTGGAAACATGGCGAAGCGGTTTCTCAGCATCGAGATCCCACACGCAGAACTCGAGGTCAGTTGGAACGGCAAAAAGCGGAAAATTTTGACCGATCACGCCGGATTCTACTCCGCGAAGCTGCCCCTTTCGGAAAACGCCAAAACCGCGATTCACGTCCGCGTGCTCGATCCCGATGTCGGTCGGTTGGTCGAGGTCGAAGCGTCGATCACCGAGACTGCGACGCACCCAAATCTGGCAGTCGTGAGCGACATCGACGACACGGTGATTTTGACCTGGGCGTGGAAATTCTGGAGGAGGATTCGGGTGACTCTTTTCGATAACGCGGCGACTCGCAAGCCCTTCGCGGGCGTGGCCGACTGGTATCGAGATCTCCAGAATCGCCCTGGCGAGTCGCTCGCGGAACCGTTTTTTTACGTCTCAAGCAGCCCGTGGAATCTCTACGATTTCATCGAGGAATTCCTGATCTACAACGGCATCCCGGTCGGCCCGATTTTTCTGCGTGATTTCAGCTCCAGTAGCAAGGAATCGATCGTCAATCACCACACTCACAAGAGTCGCGCGATTGAGCAGCTGCTGACTGACTACAAGCAAACGGAGTTCCTCCTGATCGGCGACAGCGGCCAGAAAGATCCGGAGATTTATCGCGATATCGTCCGGAAATTCCCGGGGCGGATTCGCGGAGTTTGCATCCGCAACGTCGGCGTCGTGCGGAACCCGCGTTGGCGCGAAAAAATCCTGCGATCGAAGGTTCGACTGCCGATTCGTGGGCCGCAGGTTGCTCGGATCGGCGAGGAAATTCGCGAAGCTGGCGCGGAGTTCAAATTCTTCGAAAAATCGACCGAAGGCTGGGCGGCCACGCGCGATTGGGGGCTTTGCACCGGGGAAATCCCGGAATCGTAGCCGATCTAAACGAACGCAGCGAGGCTGCAGACGCTCGTGACCAACGCCCCGGAAATCGCGTTGCGTCCGAGAGCGAAATCGCGGTTCCGAATTCCGCGAACCGCCGCGAGAGCGGTGAACGCCCCTCCGCCGAGAATGCTGGTTACCATCAGGAAGCTGATGAACGGGGTAGGGGCGCTGGAAAGCAAAAGGATCGCGCCGAGCCCCAGGCTGATGATCGGCAGCTGCCAGGCGAGCTTCGCTTCCGCCAGAATCGGCGTAACCGGCTTTGTAGACCGAACGCGTTTTCGAGGAAGATCGATCACCGAAGGAGGGGCGTATGGATTGTCGGTCATATTATGGAAATTATAGCACAGCGCCCAGGTTGCGTCAGCCGGTTTCCTCGCGATTGTCCGCGCCATGCCCTCGGATCGGCCGGTTCTCGCCAGCTATTGCACGACTTTTCTGAAACCGGAGATGCTTCACATCTACCGGCAGGTCTCTGCGCTTAGGAATTTCGACAACGTCGTCGTCTGCAAAGAGCACCGGAATCCGGAAAAATTCCCGTTCTCGAAACTCGAGGTCCAGCCCAAGGTCCGGAGCAATTTTGTTCGCCGATTCTGGCTGAAATACGTCAAAAAAGAGCCGCCGATTGTCTACCGGGGCGAGTACGGCACGTTGGCAAAAATTCTCGACCGTCGACAGGCGGATCTGATGCACGTTTACTTCGGGCACACCGGCGTTCACCTGCTTCCGTTCATGCGTCGCTGGCCGAAACCCACGATCGTCTCGTTCCACGGGATGGACGTTCAGCCGCGTGAAAATCACCCCGATTATCTCGGGAAGCTCCAGCAGCTGCTGGATTTCTCGCCGCTCGTCCTCGCGCGATCCGAATCGTTAAAAGAGCGGCTGATCGACCTCGGTTGTGACGAAGGGAAAATCCGGATCAACCGGACTGGAATCCCGGTCGACAACTTTCCTGCGCACGATCGTCCTGAACCTGAGGACGGTGCCTGGCGGCTGGTTCAAGCCTGCCGGTTAGTCGAGAAAAAGGGGCTGAATCTGACTTTGCGCGCGTTTGCCGATTTCCGTGCCGAATTTCCCAAAGCGCATCTCACGATTGCCGGCGACGGTCCGCTTCAAGCTGATCTTGAGCGTCAGGTTGGCGAGTTGAACTTGGATGGAGCGGTTGAATTCTGCGGATTCTTGAGTGAAGCGGGCTTGGGCCAGCTTTATCACGATTCGCACATTTTCGTGCACCCCAGCCGGGTCACGGCTGACCAGAATCAGGAAGGAATCCCGAACTCGATGCTCGAAGCGATGGCGACTGGTTTGCCGGTCGTCGCGACGCTCCATGGCGGCATTCCTGAAGCGGTTAAAGCAGGCGTGACGGGTTTGTTAGGCCCGGAAAACGAATGGGAAAGCGTCCGCGATCACCTTTTCGAATTCGCTCGGAATCCAGCGAAGTGGACGCAGTTTGGAGCCGCCGCAGCCGCGGACATTCGCGAGAATTTCGAACACAGCGCGCAGATCGCGAAGCTGGAAGGGTTTTATCGCGAAGTGCTTTAGCGAGCGACTCAATCCAATTCGATCTGCGTCGGAAAATCCGGACAGAGTTTGGATTCAGCGACCGGATCGGCGTCGGGGCCCAGCAGAAAGCGCATTGCCCCATCTTTCTCGCAGATCCAAACTTCTTCAGCTCCAGCTTCGAAATACAGAGCTGTTTTCTCATCAAGCTCAGCCTTGGAGTTGCTCGGCGAGACGACTTCGACGCAAATCGCGGGAGCGAACGGAACGCAGGATCGGTTTCCAACTTCTGCGACCTGCTTTTTCGTCAGCCAAGCGACATCGAGTCCTTTGACGCCGTCTGACGTCGAGACTGGGCATTCCGTGACCACTCGGCCATTTGGCGAATCAAGCCACCGATCTCCATCTGGCGGCTTCCATGGGAAAATCCGGGTGGCAGCATGACAACGATATTTCCGTGCCGATCCGTTTCAACTCGGCCTTCGATTCTGGATAGACGCGGGTCGACTAAGACTTCGTCCCAACGCTTAAGGTTGAACTCGGTCTGATTTTCATGGGCTGGAATCTGAAGCGCCATTTTTGAAAAATTTTGCGCAAAGTCAGGAAAAAACGATTCCCAAATCCGCCGTCAGGCCCGTAGCGGGATCTGTCGCTGTTTTGTCATCGACAGTCACGGTCTTCTCACTGCCCTCAGCCGTGTAAATCGTGAGCGAGCGCGAAGTCGGGTAGACGACCCAACAGGATTTCACGCCGTGATTGAAATAACGGTCGATCCGCTGCATCAGTTCAAAGGAGCCTTGGGTAGGAGAGAGGATTTCAACAACCATGATCGGCGGTTCAGAAACTCGGATTTCATCGTGTCGCCAATCGATTGTCTTCCTCGGAAAAACCGAAAGGTCCGGAGTCAAATTTGGCCTTTCTGCAAGTTCGAGGGTTACTTCACTTTGGACCTGAAAATCGGAGTTGGTGATCCACTGCCCGCCCAGTTGCATTTGGACAAGCCCATGTTGTCGGCTTGGCATCGGTTTTCCCCTCTCCTTTTCGTAATCACTCAGCTCTTTCCGCTCAAGGACCGCATTCATGGTTCGAAACTAGCACAATTCGGCTCAAGAGTAAATCTCGGCACCCGTCTCGCGAAACTCTTTCGCTTTCTCTTCCATCCCCGCGTCGAGGGCCTCGTTCTCCAGCAGCTGCTGGCTCGCGGCGTACTTCCGGACGTCTTCCGTGATCTTCATCGAACAAAAGGTCGGCCCACACATCGAGCAGAAATGAGCCGTCTTCGCGCCGTCTTGCGGGAGGGTTTCGTCGTGAAATTCGCGCGCCTTGAGCGGGTCGAGACCAATGTTGAACTGGTCTTCCCAACGAAATTCGAACCGCGCCTTTGAGATCGCGTTGTCGCGGTACTGCGCGCCTGGATGACCCTTGGCGAGGTCCGCGGCGTGGGCAGCGATTTTGTAGGTCACGACGCCTTCGCGGACATCATCGCGATTCGGCAAACCAAGGTGTTCCTTCGGCGTGACGTAGCAAAGCATCGCCGTTCCGTACCAGCCGATCATCGCTGCGCCGATTCCGCTCGTGATGTGATCGTAGCCGGGAGCGATGTCCGTCGTTAGCGGTCCGAGTGTGTAGAATGGGGCCTCGTGGCACCACTCGAGCTGCTTGTCCATGTTTTCCTTGATCATGTGCATCGGCACGTGACCCGGACCCTCACACATCACTTGAACTCCCTTTTCCCAGGCGATTTTCGTCAGCTTGCCCTGCACTTTCAGCTCGCCGAATTGCGCTTCGTCGTTCGCATCCGCGATTGAGCCCGGCCGCAAGCCATCGCCGATCGAAAAACTGATATCGTAAGCCGCCATGATATCGCAGATGTCGGCCCAATGCGTGTAGAGGAAGTTCTCTTTGTGATGCGAGAGGCACCACTTGGCCATGATCGATCCGCCGCGGCTTACGATCCCAGTTGCACGTTGCGCCGTCAGCGGAACGAACCGCAGCAGCACACCTGCGTGAATCGTGAAATAATCGACGCCCTGTTCTGCCTGCTCAATCAGCGTGTCGCGGAAAACCTCCCAACACAGATCCTCGACTCGGCCGTTGACCTTCTCAAGCGCCTGGTAAATCGGCACCGTTCCAATTGGAGCGGCGGAGTTCCGAACGATCCATTCGCGAGTCGCATGGATGTTCTTTCCGGTCGAAAGATCCATCACTGTGTCTGCGCCCCACTGGGTAGACCAGCGCAGTTTCTCAACTTCCTCGTCAATCGTCGAGGCCACGGCCGAGTTGCCGATGTTCGCGTTGATCTTAACGAGAAAGTTGCGTCCGATGATCATCGGCTCGATCTCCGGGTGATTGATGTTCGCAGGGATGATTGCCCGGCCTGAGGCGACTTCGTCCCGCACGAATTCCGGAGTGATGAAATCCGGAATTTTGGCCCCGAAACTCTCACCTTCGTGCTGCTGACGCAAAAGGTTACGCGGTCCGCCAGCTGCTCCTGATTCGAACGCGGCTTTGCGTCCGAGATTCTCGCGAATGGCGATGTACTCCATTTCCGGAGTCACGGTTCCCTGCTTAGCATACCAGAGCTGCGATACCGGATGACTCTTCGCCCGCAATGGACGCCGTGTAAGCCCGGGATATTCCTTGAGCCGGTTTTCGGCTGCTTTGTTCGCGTTAAAACGCTCCGCATGCGCATTCGAAATATAACCATTGTCCTCTGGCTTCAGATCGCGACCGTCGTACTCCTCAACATCGCCTCGAGCCAGAATCCATTCGCGACGCAGCGCTGGCAATCCCGTCTCGACCGAGCCTTCAAATTCTGGATCGCCCCATGGCCCTGACGTATCGTAAATTCGGACCGGCTTGTTTTCCTCGACATGGCCATCCGCATGATTCGTGGGCGACAATCTGACTTCGCGCATCGGAACGAGCACGTCTGGATGTCGCTCGCCGCGGACGTAAATTCGGTGACTATTCGGAAAGAGACTTTCCTCTTCGCGGCGGACAATTTTGGGCAGGTTAGACTTGATCATGTGAGCAGAAATTAAGAACCGGGTTCGACGGGAAAATGGTCTAACACGCTAAAAAGCGGATGTCGACTCCCTGCGACGGCATTATCCGTTTCAGGTTCCAAGGGTTTCATCTCAGCCGGCTTTTGTCGGGCCAGCGCCCCCGTCGTGACGGCAACCTTGAGGCCTCACCGACGCTGAGTCAACGCCGATCGCCGCCCCGATTCTACCGCGCGGAAAAGTCGCCTTTTCGGCTTTTCTTCGCCCCGGCTGCTTCGTAAGGTCTCGCCCGACCCAATCATCCTCCACCCAGTTGTCTTCACCGTTGCGTTTACCCCTGCCTGCGTGTGTGGCCGTGCTCTGCGCATCGGCGCAGATCTTGCTGGCGGTGGAACCAGAGGCGCACACGCAGGAAACTGAGGCGATCGAGGTTTCCATCGGCGAGGTCGAATCCGTCCGCGAGTTTGACCAACCAGTTGAGATTCAGCTGACGGTCATCAATCGATCAGACACCGAGATCGCAGGCCGAATCGCAATCGGCGGGCCAACTCGCGGAGTCTATCCGATTGGCGAATCAACTCGTGAGTTCAAGATGATCGCGGGTGAGCAGCTGCTGGCAAAATTTGAGGTCGGATTCAGCCGCGAATGTCTTAACAAAGTCGTTTATCCGATCCACGCGTTTGTCCAGCTTACGGATGGGCGAGACTCGCAGGTGCAGGTGGTTCGTTTGATCGAAACCGACTTCGAAAACCCCATCGAGCGCACGCCGCCTGAGCGCGGGATTCGGGTAAAATTCAAGCCTTCAAGAAACGCCGAACCAGGTGCATTCGCGAAAGCTCGAATTAACCTGATTCGCAGTTTTATTCGGCAGTCGGAGTCGCTTCCCGAAGGCGGGCTTGCTTATCATCTCGGTGATCTAGCGCTCGCAATTCGGCCTGGTGACCAAGGGCTCCTTGATGCTGAATTTGCGTTCATCGCGCCGGATTCTGAGCTGGTGCTGAGCGGTGTCGAATTCGAACTCGAACTTCCTCCAGACGTTGCCGAAGCTGGCGCGAAAATCGAGGTCGAGAACTTCAAAATCGATTCGGACTCAGACGGGTTCACTGCGATTCACGAGCTGCGAATCGGCGAAGATTGGACGACGCAGGTCACCGTTCGAGGCCTCATCAACGGCGACTCGCTGGATCTGAATCTGGAATCGTTCGACAAGATCGTCTCCTACCGAATCGGGCAAGCCGCGAACAAGCTCCAAGCCGTCGCCGCAGGTCCGGGATACCGATTCGGCAGCGAAATCCCAAGAGTCGAACCCGGTTCGCCGCTGCTTGCGGCCAGCTACGCAGGTGCAGAGTTTGAAGGCGGCATCGCGCTGGCCCAATCGAGCAGCTTGCCGCTTTCGGGGCTCGAAGGCTGGCGAATTGAGGTCCTCGGAAATGCCACGTTGAGCCTGACGCCGAGCGCAAAGTCGATGTACGACGGCATGATTCGGCGAGCGCTGGAGCTCCCGAACGCTAAGGCTGCGCCCGCTCAAGGTTTCGACGAATTGAACGGTCGTATCTGGATTCAGGCGTCGCGCGGGCACTACGGCGATTTGCAAAAGCGGGTAGCCGAGCTGGTTACGTACGGCGTTAATAAAATCGCGCTTAGCATCGATCACTGGCCGGCTCTCGGTGAAAATAATCGCCCGCCGGATGTCTGGCCGCCGGACGAGCGGCTGGGTTCGCTGGCTGAATTGCAGGAACTCGCTAACTATTGTCGAGAGAATGGGATTCTGTTAGGCCTCGAAGAAGACTATGCCGAAATTGACCCGTCGTCTGACGATTTTTCCTACGACTCGATCACTTTCGATGAAGTAGGCAGTCCGCAAGAGTCTAAGCCCGGTCGTTATTTTCTGGATTCGTCTGGCGTCCGCCAGTTTCTCGAACGGAACCTGAAATTTCAGCGCTATTATCTTGTTCCGCGGCTCGGCGTGACCAGCGGCGCGCGGCTCGCCAGTGGGTTTGATCGAGTCGGCGAAATTCGCTCGATGCGGGGAGCGATTTCCGATTGGCGCGAGTCGCTGGAATTCGTCGGAACTTACCTCGGCCCGGATTCCGTTTCGGTCGCGAGGAGCGGCGCAGGCGACTGGGTAATCGGAGCAGCTGCTGGTGCCGGGTTCGATCCAATTCCTGGTTTTAAAGGCGAACGCGTTCCGTGGTTGAGTTTGGCTCGACACCACCAACTCGCTCAATTTGAAGCGTCCAAAACTCCTTCAAGCGACGCCGCGATCGCTAACGAAATTCTGCTTGGACGAATGCCGTTTGTCGATCACCGGGCCTGGGGCCGCGCTGCCGTTCGCAAAGCCTGGCTCGTCCAGCCGGTGGCCGAAATGCTCGCTGGCGATCGAATTTCACGAGTCTCTTTTGCGGACGACAATCGAGATCAACTCCGATGTTATTGGGAAAGCGGAGCGGTCGCCTGGGTCAATCGCGGCGAGGATCCGTGGCTGGTTTCGGGCCGCGTAATTCCGCAGGACGGCTTTCTCGTCCGCGCTCCGGATCTGGACGTTTCGATTGAAGATATCGAAGGACAGCGAGTCGAACGGCTTGCGTCTAAGGATGTTTGGTATGCGAGCGCGCGCCCGCGCCTGCCGGAGGTGCTCAGACTCCATCCGTTTGTCGAATCGTTCGCTGTTCGCGAAGACGAAGCGGTGCTGAAATTCGGCTGGGTCTGCGCCGAGGATCCGCCTGGCGACTTTTCGACGCTCGTGACCCTCGGATCAGAAGGAACGATCGAGCTATCGGTCGTTGCGACGGAAGAAAGCCGGGAGACCCGGGAAGACAGCAGCGTTCGTCAGGTGAACGCGGTTGCTCGATTCGCTTTGGACGATCTCAAGACGTTGCCGAGTCAGCTGGACCTCCAGTTTGTCGCCAGGGCGCGAGGCGAAAGGCCAATTCAGCTGCCGGATTCCCAAGCGGGTGAGCCGCACAGCCGTTTCGGCGGAGTTGCGGTCACTGCGGGAAGGATCGCGATTGACGGCTCGAGCTTCGCTTACGATCCGGGCCCGACACCTCACCATCCGCCTGGCGTCCAGCTCGCCAGTCGCGCTCGCTCGGCCGACTTCGGCTGGACAAAAACGAACGGATCTTTCCGTCTCGATCGTCACTCGGCGACCGAAATTCGGCTAACTCCACTGCCGGACAGCCCAGTCTTTTCGGCTACGCTGAACCTGGCCGAACTTGGGATCGCTGAGAATTTGGAACTCCTGAAAGTGATCGCGATGGACCTCTCTTTTGTCGAGTGGCGGCCCTACCCGAGTGAGCTGACTGATTCGACCCTGACAATCGTCCACGATCCGGAAGTTTTTCACTACGCGATCCTTTTTAACGAGCGCGAAGAACCCGATCCGGCTGAGGAGCCAAAAGCAGAAACCGAGCCAGCTTCGAAGGACGCTCCTACTCCGCCTGCGCCGCCCGTTCGACCGGGATTGCGTTGATCGTTAGATAAATCAGCTCCTCCAATTCTCCGCCAGCAGCTGCTGGCGCGCGAAGTTCGATTTTCACTTGGTTAGCGGGCTGAAGATCGGGGATCGCAAGGAAAACTGACTGGCCGTCTTCGCTGATTCGAGCTTCTTCCACGACCAGATTGTCTACGCCGACTTTGCCAGTCTTAACCGAGTAGTTTTTCGAGCCGTAGTTGCTTTCCCATTTGTAATTCCACTGGGTCAACTTGTAGCGATCAAGGTCAGCTGCTTTGTCCGGATCGAGATCGAAATTAAATCGAAGCTCGATCCCGCCCGGCCGAACTTGCGTGTTCGTGACGAGCAAAACCGGCTCGCCGGTGTATCGGAATCGATGAACGCCGCCCTGGCCGAGACCCTTTCGTCCGTGGCCGTTCCAACCGTTCAGACCGACGGCGTAAACCTGGCCGTCTTTCGGGTTAACGCGGGCGCGCTGGATTCCGGTGATCGCGTCGAGGTTGAGCTGAATGATCGCCGCTTGAGCGACGTCGCCGACTTCTTGAATCATCATATAGTAAAGCCAGCCTTTGCCAAAACTGGTGTGCAACAGCCGGCCGGAGAGCGGGCCCCAGCGCTCGTCATCGACGAAAAGTTGGCCGCCCGACGAGTTGTCGTAATCCTGAGGCATCCAGATCAGCGGCTGATCAAACGAGTCAGGCGCGACGACTTTTGTGTGATCGATTTTGCCGCCGTCGGGTGCCCAGAGTCCTTCCTTTTGGGCTTGAGTTTGGCTGTAGCCGTAGAATCCGTCTTTCCGAATCAAACTGACCTTCGAAGCGGGCATCCAGTTGCCTTGATTATCGCTAACGGTAACTCGGCCGTCGGGAAGAATTCCCATCCCGTTTGGTGTGCGAAAACCCGTCGCGAAAATCTCGCGCTTGTCGCCGGAAGGCGAGATTTTGATCACAGCGCCCGGCAAAGCATAGCTGGTGTATTGACCGGCCTTAACATAATAGAGATTCCCATCGTTATCGACTTGGAGATCGAAATTGAAGGCGTGGAAAAAGCTAGAAACGTCGTCGTCTGCGCTGAAGCTTTCGTAAAAATCTGCTTCGCCGTCTTCGTTAAAATCGTGAAGCCGAGTCAGCCGATCTTTGCAGGTTACGTAGATCGTGTTGTTGATGACTTGCAGGCCAAATGGCTCGTAAAGACCGGCCGCGAAGCGCTTCCAACGCAGGTTGGCCAAAGAATCATCGATCCCATCGACTACCCAGATGTCTCCGCCGTGGGTCGAGATGACCATCCTTCCATCCGGGAAGAACGCGAGTGCTGAGGTCCGCAACCAGGCGTTCCAGGGGTTAGGCTCGGGCAAACCAAGTGTGTCGAGCGTGTAGGCCAGATCGCTTGGGCCAAGCTCGCCAGTCGTTTTAATTTTCTCTGCCCACCTCGACTCGCCGCCGCCGAGATTCTTTTCTGGGTCGGGAAGATTTTTACGAATTAATTTCAGCCCAAGATAACTGGCCAGCGAAAGCAGTTCGGCGTCGCCGATTCCGCTGTGGCGAACGACTTGAAAAACACGAGATTCGTCAGATGCCGGGATCGTCAAAATGATCCGATTTTGCGAGTCGATTTCCCAGGTTAATCCGGTTGACTCGCCAGCTAACCCGGCTGCGACGAATTGGGTTTCGCCTTTGATCACAGCGAGGCCCTCTCCATTCTCAATGAGCTCAACGAGCTTACTTTTGAGTGGAAGGAACCCGGATTCGCCTTCGAGCAGCTGCCCGACCGCCAGTTTCAAAACCTGGCCGCCAGGAGCGACTCGAATCGTGTGCTCGATCGCTCCGAATCCCTTCGCCTTTCCCGGCATTTCCAGAATCTCGCGGCCGTTTATCGAGTAGCTCAGCACAACCCGATTATCGGAAAGATAGTGTCCGCGATACTCCATCCAGGCACTCGGAATCGGCCCACGCGGAAGGAGGTCCTTCGTCGGATAATCGAAACT
This sequence comes from Verrucomicrobiales bacterium, assembly GCA_047620505.1. Lineage (GTDB taxonomy): Bacteria > Verrucomicrobiota > Verrucomicrobiia > Verrucomicrobiales > DEV007 > JBLHKS01. Next base: position 15,014 of record JBLHKS010000084.1, read on the forward strand.
CCCGTCGTGCGCCCACTTCCAGATCTGCAACCCGGGAATCAGCTCGCCACCCACCTCCGCAACACCGCCGCCGCGCTCCCGGTAGTGCTGGGTGTTCTTTAAATTGAGAAATCCGCCCTGCCAGACGCCAGCCTGATCCATCGAATGAAGATCGTAAGAAATTGTGTGGTTTTTTCCTAACTTGATCGTCAGCGCGCTCGAAATTTCGCGGCCGAGTTGCGAAGCCAGCGCGAGCCCGAAATCGCGTTCGCCAATCTCCTCGTCTTCCGGCGCAGCTTCAACGGTAGGCAGCTCTTCAAGATATCCGTCGTTGATTTCGGCGTAAGCCGGATGCATCGGCTTCATGAATTTTACCCGAATGTAGTGAATCACGTCGTAGCGCTCCTGGCCCGTCATCCAGGTTTGCGGACCCATCATTCCATTTCCGTTGGTCAGGGTTTTGAACATCGAAAACGGATCCGCGCCGAACTTTAGCTCGCCTTTTCCAAACGCGCGCGCCAGCGGGAGAGTCGCCGTGACGCCGTCGCCGCCGTGGCAATTGATGCAGAGATTGTTATAAATCTGCTCGCCGCTTTTGAAATTCGCATCGCCGAGTTCCTGAAGAATTCCCGCATGGTCGACGGTGTTCGTCTCGGCCAGAACGGCAGCTGGGACGGCAAAAAGGGGGAGAAAAGAGGCAATTCGCATGGCTTCGGGAAACAGGATTTTTGATGGGGCGTTTTTCGACGTTCCAGCAGCTGCTGACGACCGCGTTGAAGCTTGAAAGAAATCGGGCACCGGTCCCCGTGAATTGCGCAGTTCTTACGGGAATCTCATGAGCAAATCTACTACTAACTGTGCGGGCCGAAGCCGACGCGACTTCATTCAAGTCGGAACAGCCGCGATTGGCGGTCTCGGAATGACCGAAATGCTCGCTGCGAAAGCGGCTGGCGTGAATCCGAAAGATACGCGCTGCATTTTCATCTGGCTCGACGGCGGACCGACTCATTACGAGACTTTCGACCCGAAACCCGACGCGCCGGAAGACATTCGCGGACCGTTTAAAACGATTCCGACTGCGGTGCCGGGCACCCATTTTTCTGAGTACGTCCCGGAGATGGCCAAGGCGTTCGACAAGTTTACTGTGATCCGTTCGATCACTCACGATCAGAACAACCACGGTGCCGGAAATCACTTCCTGATGACCGGAGCGCCCACGCCTGTGCCGGTTGGCTGCGGGGCGTTCGTGACCTACCACCCATCGATGGGCGCGATCGTTTCCAAAGAGCGTGGCGTTCAGCAGGGCCTGCCGCCTTACGTGAGCATGCCGCGAGTTTCGCGTTCTGGTGGGCCGCATTTTCTGGGAGCTTCGCACGGTCCGTTCGTGATCAAGGAAGACCCGAATCGGGAAGATTTCCGCGTTCGCGATGTTTCGATTCCTGAGTCCATCGTCGGCGAGCGCGCCACGAATCGCCGCGAGCTGCGCAAGTCGCTCGATCGGCTCAAACGGATTAACGATGAAGCTGCTCAGGACCCGGCCGTGAGTTTCGATAAATTTTACGAGTCGGGCTACGAACTCGTTTACTCGGATCACGCCCAGGGAGCCTTCGATATCAGCGCCGAGCCCGAGAAAGTCCGCGAAAAATACGGCAAAAACGACTTTGGCCAACGCTGCCTTCTCGCGCGGCGGTTGACGGAAGTCGGCGTGCCGTGGGTCACGGTTTATTCCGGCGGCTGGGATCATCACCGCGGGATTTTCGACACACTCAAAACTGCCCTGCCGAAGCATGACCAAGGCGTCGCCGCGCTGATCAACGACCTTCACGATCGCGGCACGCTGGACAACACGATGGTGTTTCTGTTAGGCGAGTTTGGCCGGACGCCGAAGATCAACAAAGACGCGGGTCGTGATCACTGGTCGTTCGCGATGTCCGTGCTCGCTGCGGGCGGTGGAATTCCGGGCGGCCAGATCGTCGGCGCGACCGACGTCAAAGGCTACTACGCGAACGAAAATGTCTACTCGCCGCGAGATTTCGCAGCGTCGATCTACACGAAGATGGGCATCGATCATCAGAAGACGTTGATCGATCCCGCTGGCCGTCCGATCTCGCTCGTGACGAAGGGTAGGTTGATCAAAGAATTGTTCGTGTGATCGTTCGACTCGCGATCTGGCTGGCCGCAGCCACTGTGATTTCGGCGGCACCGCCGACGTTCGATGCCATTTTTCCGGCGGGTGCCCAGGTGGGAACTGAGCTCGAAATCGCGGCGGTGGCGAAAGTCACGAAGTGGCCGCCTCAAGTCTGGTGCAGCTCCGAAAAAGTCGTCTTCGAGCCGCTTGAAAAGGCGAATCAGTTCAAAGTCAAGATCGCCGATGATGCTAAGCCTGGACCGTGCCTCGTTAGGCTGTTCGACGGCGAGGGCGTCAGCCCAGTTCGGATCTTCGTCGTAGGTTCGCAGCCGGAAATTGCGGAAGTGGTTGAAAACGACACTTTTGAAACCGCGCAGCCGATCGAAACACTTCCGGCCCTGATCAACGCCCGTCTTGAGAAGTCAGACGATAGCGATTTCTACCGGGTCAGTCTGAAGAAAGGCCAGCAGCTGCTGGTGAGATTGGACGGCTATAGTCTGCGCTCGTTGATCGACCCGTTCCTTCATCTCTACGGCCCGAGCGGCTATCCGATTCTTCTCGCCAGCGAGTTCCAAAATCGTGATGCCAGATTTCGCTTCAAAGTCCCGGTCGACGGCGACTACGCGGTCCGGGTCGACGCGCTTGGCCACAAAGCGAACGCGAACGTCACTTTTGCCGGTAGCGGCGCGATGGTCTACCGATTGGAGTTAACCACGGGCGAGTCCGCGATTCCGATCGATCGGCCCGAGCCTACCGCGAAGGAAACTGGATCCAAGCAAGTGATCGCCAAGCCGATGCGCCTGGCGGGCGTCCTCAGCAAGCCTAAAGAGGTCGATCTCTACAAGTGGACGGCGAAAAAAGGTGATCGAGTTTTCGTCCGAGTTGAGGGGCAGCGACTTCAGTTTCCGCCAGACCTCGTCCTCAAAATTACCCGGCCGGACGACGTTCTCTACAAGGAAATCGACGATGTTAAGCCTTACGTGGACCCCGAGCTTCTCGTCACGGCTCCGCTTGACGGCGACTACGAATTCAAAGTCTGGGATCGGGCTCGGAAGGGTGGTCCGGAATTCAAATATCATCTCGTTCTCGAAGAGCCGGCCCCGGATTTCAACGCAACTGCGAATCTCGATGCTTACATTTTGAAGGCAGGCGAAACAGTCGATTTGACGCTCAAGTTCGTCCGCCTCAACGGCCACAAACTTCCGATCAAAGTGGAAATCGACGGCTTACCGGACGGAGTCACTTTTGAGCCGGTTGAAGCTCCGGAAAAAAGCGGAAACATTGTCGTAAAACTCGCAGCGAAAGAGGACATCGCGCAGGCGAACGGACCGCTGACGATTCGTCTGGTTGAAACTGAGCCCAAGCCCGAACCTCCGGCTGAAGGCGAGGAAAAGCCAGCTGCAGCTGCTGAGTCACCAGAAGCCGAACCTGAGCCGCCTTTCGAGCCGCAAATCCGCGTCGTCCCGTTTTCGTATCTCCTCGAAGCAGACGCGCGCGGCGAATTTTTGGTTAACGAAAATTCCTCGCCTTGGCTTACCGTTCTTCCGAAGCCGCCGCCGAAAGAGGAGGAGGAAAAGAAAGAGGAAGAGAAAAAGCCCGAGTGATCGGTCAAGGCGCTGCAAGCACCTTCAGGTTCGCGATGTTCACTTCCATGATTGCTAACCAATCGCCCTCATCCGGCTGACTTCCGCAGGGATCGAAAACCACGCTTTTCACGCCGATCGCAGCGAGCTTCGCGACCGATTCGGCTGCCGGCTCGCCCTCCCAAACCATCCACTTGGCTGGATGCTTCGCCAGCAGCTGCTGAAGCTCAGACATCGCCTCGTCGTCGGGGACATTTTCAGGTTCCCAGAGCACGGCTTCGATTTTCAATTCGTAGTGCCGTGCCAGATATTGATAAATCGGATGCGACGCCACAAGCGGCTGATCGCCGAGCGCTTTTGCTGCTGCGGACATGTTTTTGTCTAACCGCTCAAGATCCGCCTGCAGCAGCTTATCGTTCTGCAACACCAGACTTGAATCAACTCCATCCAGCTCTTTGATCGCTGCCGCTGCGGTCGCTGCCTGCTTTGCGGCTTGGGAAAAATCGATCCAGGTGGTGAACGCTGTTCCAGAGTGGGAATGATCGCCATCCTTGCCATGGCTGTGGGTTCCAGCTTCGACGATATTGATGAACCAAGCGGCGATATCCATCGAGGTATCCGTCTGAATCGAACCAGGCAAGCTGATGTGTCCTAACCATTTTTCGTAGGTCGCTCCGTTCAGGAGGAGCAAATCCGCACTTTGAAGCTTGGTCACGTCTGCGTCCGTGGGTTTCCAGAATGCTGGATCGCCGTCAGCAGGAGCGAGAAAGTGGACGTCGATTTGATCACCGCCTAGACGCTCCGCGAAATATTTGAGCGGGTAATTTGAGACGTAAACTTGCGGCTTTCCGCTGCCGCCGTCGCCGACTTCATTTTTTGATTCGTCTGAGCAGCTGCTCAACAAAAGAGCCCCAACCAGCGCAATCCAAGGCGTCCGAATCATGTATTTCTTGCTCATGGAATCAGGAAACGGACACGCGGCTTGTCGGCAACTGAAAAGATCGTCAGATGGTTCTGGATTCAGGATTGACCGCAACAACCGCCCGGAAAACAGTCATCCATGAAATCGCGAGTTATCATTTATCTCATTGGGCTAACATGGATGTGGGGCTCATCGCTCGCCGCTCAAGTCGTTGGTTTTCCCGCTGCTGAGTCGGTTGAGAAGACTCGAGTGCCGGTTTTCGTCGATGGAGCCGTAGAAACTCCGGAACTCGCGAACTTTCGGTTTTATCTCGATTACGAATCGCCCAACGGAGCTGCTCTCCGCGTTGGCGACTTGGAAATCGAGCTAGCGGCTGGAGCGCATCGGCTCGATCTGACTTACGAACGCGCTCCGGGCGTGACCGGGATGTTGGGTGCGGATCTTGACGGTGAGCAGCTGCTGGTGCTGGAGCTTGAATCTGGCGGCGGCGAATTGCTTCAAACAACGCCGGAAGTTGCGAAAGCGGACTACAGATTGGCTGAGGATTTTACGGTAGCGGCGCAATTCACGACAACCGGGAAGGGGACGATTTTTTCGAAGTGTCGGCCAGAGGGAAAATGGGAAGCGAACGCCAAGGCTCTCTTCGTTCGAGGCGGAAAACTCGTCTACGATGTCGGCTGGGTCGGCGCGATTTCGGGCGGACCGAAAGTGAACGATGGAAAAGCGCATCGAGTCGTTTTGGTTGGCAAAGACGGCGGAGTTGAGATGTTCGTCGATGGTAAGCCGGCTGGAAAGAAGGCCAGTTTAACGGGGCCGGACGTGGACGGTCATGTTGTAAAAATTGGCCAGGCGGCGAAGAATTTCGGATTCGATTGGGAAGGCGGGACGATCGAGAATGTGCGGTTCTGGGCTCGCGCAATTGAGGGGGATGAATTGAGGGCGCTTCGTGGAGGTAAAATCGGCGAGGTGAACACGCCTGATTTGAATTGGGGTTCGACTCCAGCAGTCGAGACGTTTGGCGGAGCTGGCGTCGCGGGCATTCCCGTGAAATTGAGCCTGAAGGGCGACCTGAAAGTCAATGAGGCTTGGGCTCAGCCTTTGCAGATGGCCGAACATGTGGCTCTTATCTCAAATTGGAGCGATGAAACGCTGAAAGTCGGAGCTCAGATATATAATACACTCTGCATCACTTGTCATGGCACTGCTGAGCAAGAAGGAACGTTGCCTACAGCGTTAAAATTTCATGAAGGCGAGTTTAAAAACGGAAATGATCCCTATCGGATGTACCAAACGCTGAAGCACGGATACGGCTTGATGGTTCCTCAATTGCAATACACGGCAGAGCAAAAATATGCGGTGATTCAGTACATTCGAGAAACTCTCGTTAAACCGCATAACAAGGCTCAGTTATTCGATGTCGACGATGCCTACCTCGCCTCCTTGCCGCGAGGGATGAAGACGATCGACGAGGAAGTCGCTCCAGCAGCTGCTGGCGGGAAGCAGTACGAGAAAATGGACTTCGGCCCTGCTTTGATGTGGACATATCAAGTCAACAAAGGCGGTGGGCCGGCAGAGTGGAACATCGCGCAGAAAGGGATCGCCGTCAGGCTTGACCCAGGAGCGGGAGGCGTTTCGAAAGGGCGCGCCTGGATGGTTTACGACGAAGACACGATGCGGGTTGCGGCGGCTTACTCGGGCGGAAAATTCGTCGATTGGAAGGGGATTGCTTTCGACGGTTCGCACGGCACGCACACAAGCATCGCGGGCGAACCGACCTTCATTACGCCCGATGAGCCTGGCTGGCAGAATCCGAAAGACGGCAGCTGGTCGGATTCGCGAATCGTGGGTCGTGATGGGCGCCGTTTCGGACCGCTGCCACGCGAGTGGGTTCACTACAAAGGGATGTCTTACTTTGGCGAGCAGGTCGTGATTCACTACACCGTTGGTGAGGCCGCGATTCTAGAAAATCCGAGCGTAATCGAGTACGGCGCGACACCGATTTTTGTGCGGACGCTGAATGTTGGAATGACGGAGCACGACTTAGTTCTGAGACTGCCGGAAACGAATGTTGCGCTCAACGCGCCCGAAGGGATTGCGATCAAAGACGGTGAGCTTACAATTCCAGCTTCAGCGACGCCGGTGAAACTTTCGATCTACCTTTCGAAGATCGATCAGGCTTCGCTCGACGGTTTAGCAGATGCTGGGGGCGTTGCGGATCTCGAACCGCTCACGAAAGGCGGTCCGCCGCGTTTCGGCGAGACGGTGATCACGACTGAAGGCACGCAAGGCGACGACTCTGGGCCCTTCGCGGTGGATGAGATCAAAACCCCGGATGCCGGCGCGAATCCGTGGGAAAGCTGGATGCGTCTGGGTGGTTTCGACTTTTATCCAGACAACCCGGATCGCGCAGCGGTTTGCACCTGGATGGGCGATGTCTGGCTGGTCGATGGCGTGGCGGGCGACCTCAGCAAGCTGGAATGGAGGCGAATTTGTTCAGGCTTGTTTCAGCCGTTAGGGCTGAAAATTCACGAAGGTGAAATCTACGTCACCTGCCGAGATCAGATTGCGAGGCTTCACGATCTCAATGGCGACGAAGAGATTGATTTCGTCGAGAGTTTCAACAATGACGCCCAAGTCACTGAGCATTTTCACGAATTTGCGATGGGCCTGCAGACGGATGCTGAAGGAAACTTCTATTATGCTAAGTCTGCTCGCCACGCGAAGACCGCGCTCGTTCCGCATCACGGAACTCTGCTGCGCGTCAGCCCGGATGGAGCCAGAACGGACATCGTCGCAAATGGATTCCGCGCGGCGAACGGCGTTTGCCTCAATCCGGATGGAACTTGGATCGTGACCGATCAGGAAGGCCACTGGAATCCCAAGAATCGAATTAACTACGTTCGCGAAGGTGGTTTTTACGGAAACATGTTCGGCTATCACGATGTCGAAGATGATTCTGATAGTGCGATGCAACAGCCGCTCTGCTGGATCACCAACGGTTTCGACCGCTCGCCTGCCGAGCTTCTCTGGGCAACCAAACCCGCCAAGTGGGGACCGTTCAACGGCTCGCTGCTCAACACTTCTTACGGTTACGGAAAAATCTACACCGTTCCGCACGAGGTCATCGATGGTCAGGCTCAAGGCGGCATGTGCGAAATCCCAATCCCGCAATTCGCGACTGGCGTGATGCGTGGCCGTTTTCATCCTGAGAACGGCCAGCTTTACGGCTGTGGTTTGTTTGCCTGGGCCGGGTCTCGGCAGGAGCCTGGGGGATTTTACCGGATTCGCTACACTGGAAAACCCGCTCACATGCCCATTGGTCTGGAAGCGAACAAGAGCGGTATAAAAATCACATTCAGCGACCCGCTTGACGCCGAATTCGTCTCCAGCGCGTCCAATTTCAAAGTCAAAACATGGAGTCTGAAGCGCACCGCCAACTACGGCTCCAAGCACTACGACGAAAAGCCGCTAACCGTGAAATCTGCCTCCCTGGGCGATGACGGTCGAACGATGACCTTGGAGATTCCAGATATTCATACGACTTGGTGCATGGAAATTATATGCACTCTTAAGGGGCCTGCCGGCGAGCCAGTTCAGCGGGTGATCAACAATACGATTCATCAGCTGATCGAGTAAAGTTGAAAAACAAAAAAAGGCCGGGTGAGCCCAAGTCACCCGACCTTCTTTTTTGGCTTCGATTTCCCGGATCAAAGATTGTTCGGCTGCGCCTAACTATATGAAAACGCGCCCTTCTTATTGAGGTGCTGGAAGTAGCGGGAAGTCGGGACCATCACCTTGTCGCCCTGCTTGAGTTTGGCGTCGGGGCCGAACCGATTCAGGAAACGAATTTCCTCGACGGTTGTGAAAAATGTCTTCGCGACTTTTTCGAGTGAGTCGCCATGGACGACTTCGTAGTAGTGATAAGTTTCCTCCTTTTTGCCATTGCCGCTTTGGCCCTGGCCTTGGGGCGTTGCCGGGCCAGCAGCTGCTCGGCCGGAAATCACGAGCGTCTGACCGACTTGAAGTTGATCCGGATTGTTCAACCCGTTCAGCCCCATCAGGTTCGTTATCGATGTACGATTCTCTCGAGCAATCCGGCTTAAGGTATCTCCCGGCCGCACGATGTATGTTCCCGATGCGGACTGGCCCCCAGGCTGCTGCTGATTTGGATTTCCAGTTGAGTAGGGATTGCCGGTGTTGTTACCCGGTTGATTCGCCACCGGAGTCCACCGGCCGTCTTGAACAGCTTTGGGGTGGGGGATCGCGAGGCGATCATTAATGTAGATCGGCTGGTTCGGAGAAATTTGGTTCAGAGCGATAATCGCGTTCACGTCAACGCCGTAACGACGAGCGATCCCGTAAAGCGTATCGCCGGAAGTGACCGTGTGGATGACCTGGCTGCTGGTGCCGGTTCCGCCGGTTTGGCCAGGGTCAACACCCATATAGGTGATGCGTTCGAGATGCTCAATTCGGCCTTGGAGCTCGGCTATGACCGAAGTCTGTTCGGACAATCGTTGGTCGATCATTCGCTCAATCGCGATCTCGGTATCGCGAGCAACTGCGGGAGCATAATACTGCGAGTTGGGGTTGTATTGCGTGTTAGGCGATACGTTCTGCTGGGCTTGGGCGAGACTATCGCTGATGAGCCCGGCCGCGCAGAGGGGGGCAAGTAGGAAGGCGGGCAATCGATTCATAATGGTTAATAGTTAAGGCATCTTAAGCATCTGCAACTTAAATTTTATAAATTTCCCTGAAGTTTTATAAATTCCGGGTCAAAACGTTCGAAATTGCGGCTTAGAACCCGCGGTCGGCTCATAATTTTCCAAAAACAGGTCGTTGTTGGAGGTGTTCAGGCGCTCGCCTGAACGATCTCCGATTTTACCTTCGCTTTGGGTTGTGTAATTCTTCTCGAAATGTTTAATCTCACTCCCTGACACTGAAGCATTTTTTATGTCCCAGAACCGCCGCCAGGAACTTTACGACAAGATTCGAGAGACCTCGAAGGACGAGCTGATCATCTCCGAAATGATTCGGTTAGGGTTCTGGAAATCCGGGGAAGGCCAACCGGCCATGTCAGAAGACTGGATCAAACGGCGGGGCGAACTCACACGAGAGTTGAATGCGCTCGCCGCCAAGCAGCGCAAGTTTAAGGATCGCGAGGCGATGCTTCACGAGATCCGCCACAAGCGGATGAAAGAGGCCAAGGCGCGGCGCGAGGAAACGAAGTTGAAGCGCGAAGAGGAGCGGCTAAAAAAGGCTGCGATCTGGCGGAAATCGAAGGAAGAGGACATCGTTTATCTCGGCGAGAAGGTTTCGAAGGGCCTGAATCACAAGAAATCCGATGCGGCGCTGCTTTCGAAGTTTCGGCTCCCGGCGATGAACTCGGCAGCGGATCTTGCCCGCGCGATGGGCGTTTCGATCGGGGAATTGCGCTTTCTGGCGTTCAACCGCGATGTCAGCAAAACCACGCATTATCGGCAGTTTCTGATGCCAAAGAAATCTGGAGGCGATCGTCTGATTTCCGCGCCGATGCCTCGATTGAAGGCGGCTCAGCACTGGATTCTCGAGCAGCTGCTGGTTCAGGTTCCCGTCCACGACGCGGCTCACGGCTTTGTGCGCGATCGATCGATCCTAACGAACGCCCAGGAACACTGCGGGCGCGATCTGGTCATCAATCTGGATTTGCGCGATTTTTTTCCGACCGTCAGCTACCCGCGGGTCAAAGGCCTGTTCCGCAAACTCGGATACTCCGAGCAGTTGGCGACCGTGCTCGGCCTGCTCTGCACCGAGCCGGAAGTGGATGAGCTGGAAATGGACGGCGAAACTTTTTACCTCTCGACTTCAGATCGGCACCTTCCGCAAGGCGCTCCGACGAGTCCGGCGATCACGAATCTGCTTTGTTTTCGACTTGATAAACGAATGACCGGAGTCGCTGCGTCGCTTGGTTTTCACTACACGCGTTACGCGGACGATATGTCCTTTTCGAGCCTCGATCCATCGGCGTTGGCGAGCATCAAAAAGCTCCTTTGGCGCGTTAGGTCCGTGGTCGAGGACGAAGGTTTCGTTCTGCATCCTGACAAAACCAGAATTATGCGGCGTGGTTCCCGGCAGGAAGTGACCGGCCTGACCGTGAACGAAAAACCTGCGATCCCGCGGCGTGATTTTCGGCGATTTCGAGCGTTGCTCCAGCAGGTCGAGAAAGATGGGCCGGGCGGCAAGCACTGGCGCGGCGGCAAATCGCATTTGCTGGCTTCGATCCGGGGTTACGCCAATTTTATCCGGATGGTCGACGCCGAGCGCGGCTCAAATTACGTCGAGCGCGCTCAGCAGCTGCTGGTGAAGCACGGTTGGTCGCACGAGATCGCTCATCCGGCCAAAAGCCCGCCACAGGCAGGTTCGGCGTCGCCTCCTTCGTTGCTCGCTGGGACTCCGCCGCCGCTACCCGGCGAATTGGCCGAAAATCCGAACGGTAAAAAGAAGCGCTCCAGCTGGTTCAAATTCTGGCGCAAGAATTGAGCCCCTCTAATCTTGCGTCAGCCGATTCGTGAGTTGCCTGAAATTGGCGAGCATTCGCGATCTGGACATCGCCGGCCCGCCACTGTCTGCCGTGAGAAAGTAATGCCGATCTTGACGTTTCCTCATTGGAAGGCAAAGGGAACGGTCACTGAATACCATGCAAACAATCTTCCTCGCAGCCAAACATGACTGGGTCAGCGTCCGAGGTGCAAAAATCCCCCGGGCGCTTTATCCGTTCAAGAATGAAACGGTGCTCTCCGAGCTTCCCAGACGGCTCGCTGGTTTGCCGAACAATCACGGCATCCACATCGTCACCAACTCGCCGATGCTTTCCCACTTTCAAAAGTGGAGAGATTCCCTCAACGGAGTTTCCGTCGAAATTGAAATCCATGACAACGGAAGTCAGGGAAGTGATGCAAAACATGGCGCGGTAGACGACCTTCTTCATGTGATCGATAAGCTCGATTTAGAGGATGATCTTTTTGTCCTTGGCGGCAGCAATTGGTTTACCTTCGATACGAATGAGTTTCTCGCAAAATCGCTCAATCGTTCACCGGCTGTTTTGCTGAGCCGTCGGCCGGTTGAAGATGAGTCGAAGCGCTTCGGGATGGCGAAAATTGCATCGGATGGCCGCATCTTGGTTTTCAATGAAAAGAAACCGAGCCCTGACGAAGCCGGCTTTCACAAGGCCGGTTGTTCTTATTCCTATTCGTCCGAGCAGATCGAACTTTTTCGCGCTTTTCAAGCAGAGCAGTCCAGCTCGACTTCGACGGGCGATTTGTTTGCTTGGATTGCCGAAAGAGTCCCGGCAGCCGGGGTTTTGATGACTCCCTCCCTCAACGGCCCCGATTTTATCGAGCTTCATAGCATTCTCTGGAGATTAGTTGGTGATCCGGATTCGTGGCTGGCTTCGGCGATCACAAAGTTTGAGAAGGCCAGTTCGCTGCACGACCTGGCCGAACTTCTCGACGACCCCGATCCCAATGTGCGAATTTTTGCGGCTCATCTTCTTGGTAAGACACCTCGGCTGTTCGGCAAGACCGGCCGGGAACACGCTATCGCTGCTTTACTGGAAAAGCTCGGCGACACTGCGTCAAACCAGATCGGTGGAGCGGACGATGATGATGAGGAGATCTTTTTCGTCTGTGCTACGGCCGCAGATTCACTGGCGGCTCTCGGATATTCGGATAGCCGGGATGCTGTGTTTGAAAAAGCGGCGAAGAACGGCGTTAAGGTTGAGCCGAAAAGGAACGTGACCGTTTGATCGCCGCTTACCGGGCGACATCCGGATTGAGAGAGAGGAACCGGTCGCGTTCTTCCCGTGAGTGAAAGACCATCGGTGCCGCATCGGCGTCGAGGCCGTGTTGCTTGAGAAGTTGCAGTTCGCGA
>JBLHKS010000085.1:0-27353 GCA_047620505.1 Verrucomicrobiales bacterium
CTTACAGGATCAGATCTAACCCTTGGTCTCGGCGACCTCTTTCGCGGTCTTCGCCGGGTACTTGAGTTTATCGAGCACTTCGCGTGAATTCAATCTCGCGACGACCGCTTCGTCCATGCCCAAAGCAATCAAACGCTTCTTCTGTTCGCGGCGACGCCGTCCTTTGGCCCCTGCGCCTTTTTTTGGACGTGTGAGGTTTTTATTACGGTCTGCTGAACTGGCCATGACGTGTCTTAGTCGGTGTTGTAAGAAATTTGGGTTCCCAATTGGGCTGATCAACACGATCTGCCCTGAGAGGCCCCGTCCATAGGCCAAGTGCGGCTTACGGTCAACTGGATTGTTCGAAGTCGAACTCGACCCGCGTTCGCTTTAATCCGAGCGCGATCAGTTTGCCTGGAAAATCGCGCAGCCAGGGAGTTCGCATCGCGACGCGAGCAATCCAAGGCAGCTTGAATCGGACTTCCTCCTCAGCAGCTGCTGGTTGAAGAATTCGGCGAGCGGCTATTCGCTGAAACGCCTGCATGATTTTGGTCGGCCGCAATCGACGGCGCTGAATCTCGGCGAGATCCGGCTCTGAACCGGCGCGCATCGCAGGAACGATCACGTTGGCGGCTTCAACCGCATCCCAGATCGCGTAGTTAATTCCAACACCGCCGATCGGCGTCATCACGTGGGCTGCGTCGCCGATTAAGAGGAGTCCGGGCGCGTGCCAGGTTTCGACGCGGCTGCCGGTGACGGCGAGAAACGCCATTTTGTTCCAGGCATCGAGTTGGGTGACGGCGCGGTCGTAAAGTTCGGGCGATACCTCGCGAATTCTCTCATGAAAAGCGGTCAGCCCTTCTTTGCGTAGCTTTTGAAATCCACCGTGCGCGATCACAACGGCGATTTGATAGTGGTCGGGACGCTCGAGCAGGATGAATGGCGTTCGCCCACCGCCGAGCGCTCCGGTGGCCAGCGAACTCGGGTCGTGTGCGAAGCGCGGGAGCCGAAACCAGAGCACATCGATCGGATCCGTGACGGGTTTCGCCTCCATGCTGGCTTCGCGACGGATTCGTGAGCCGCGGCCATCGCAGCCGATGACCAGCTTGGCGTTCACTTCGACCGGGATACCGTTTTTCCGGTAACGAACGCCTGTGATTCGTCCGGAAGTTTCGTCGCGGACTAACTCTTTGACCATCGCGCCCATTTCGCCGTGGAAATTGGGAAACTGGCTCGCGAGCTGCGCCATCCGATCGAGAAACGTCGACTGCGCCATCATCGTGAGAAACGGATGATCGGCTTTGAGCCGGCTGAAGTCCATGAGGGTGACTCCGCCGATCTTGAATTCAGTGATTTTCTGATGCGGTAGCTCCAGCAGCTGCTCGGCGATTCCGATCTCGCCAAAAATGTCCATCACGCCCGCATGAAGCGTGTCTCCTCGGAAATCCCGGTCAAAATCATCGTGTCCTTCGAGGACAGCGACTGAAATTCCGGCCCGGCCAAGGAGGTAACCGAGAACCATCCCGGCCGGCCCTCCGCCGACAATGCAGACATCGACGTTCATTCGGCCCAGAGCCTATTGCGGGATGGATAAATCCGCAATTGCTCTGACTTGCCCTGATTTTCAGGAATTGAGCGGATCGATCTGGCGATACATCTGTTCGCAGTGAGCGATGTGCAGGCGGCCACCTAGGATCTTCTTGGACTTCACGAAACAGCCGCGTTTGATGATCTCGATGTCGACGTGGCGAACGCCCCAGTTGTCCATCTGCGTCCTGTTCGGCTGATAAATATCGATCGTGTCTGAACCGACAAGGGCGCTGCCGTAGTCGTCGACGACGTAGACGGTCGATTCGCCGCGGATACGGAAAATCGTTCCGAGTGGGAAGCGCGACCAGTCAGCAGCTGCTGAAGTGTAGGAGGTCGTGGATTGCAGGGTTCCACCGGAGGCAGTTTGGCGGCCCCAGGCTTTGTGATCGCTTTCGGTGTGCGTGTAGGCGGTGGTGCGGACAGTTCGAGGTCCGAAATGCGATGGGCGCCGCTTCGTGGTTGTTTGAGGCTTCGCGGAAGCGGATGCGGTCGAAGTTGCAATGGCGGTTTTTGCCGTTTGGCGCGTTTCAGCAGTCGGCTCGGGGGCGAGTTTGGAGACGAGAGACCGAAGATCGAGTTTCGGCAGGGTAGGGGAATCGGATTTGGGGGCGGGCTCCTTCGCTGCGAGTTCGCCGATCAAACCGATGAGCTTTCGCTGTTCCGGTTGGGCCGTTTTTGGAGTCGGCTCCGATTTTGGGGCGGGGTTGGCGGCGATTTCTGGAGATGTCGCCGGTTCTGGCTTCGTTCGATCACCAAAAATCGCGGATTTGAGCTTTTGGGCGCGCTCTTTTGCTGCTTCAGCGAATTCAGTGGGCTGAGTCAAAGTCCGGGTAGGTGCCGGAGCGTCGTTTGAGGTCTTTTCCTCCGTTTTGGTCTCGGCTACCTCGATTTCTTCCGCGTCTTCCTCTGCTTTGAGGAAATCAAGCGAGAGGCGGAGGCGAGGGAAGAGAGAGTCGCGGGACTCGGCGGTTTTCGGCTCCTCAGGACTTTCGGTCGCTCGGAGGGGTGAAAAAGAGGTGAAATAGCAGGCAACGAGGATCGCAACCAGCCAAGGGGAAGTGGAATTCAGCTTCATGTATATCGAGTTTCATCCTCTGAAATCTTTCCAGTTCCGCGAGTTTGATTGGGCTAAATTCAGGCCAATTCAAACTCGCCGGACCGCAGAGATTGGGATGTTGCGGCTAAACACGAAGGCGTTTTTTGATTCTTTCCCCAAAAAAAATTAAAAACATATCAAGAAATCTTGATATCCTGATTTGATGTGGCTTTCCCGGGAGGAATCTGTTGAGACCATTTTGTAGGCGATTTCAGGCAGAATTCGTGGACTTCGATTTGAGCCGAGCGTTGGCCTCGGGAAGAACAGGGCGAAACGAGGCCAAAAAAATAGTCATCAAAGCTCAAATACTTATTGAAATTATATAAATTGTGGCGAATTTAGGGCTCAGATTACCCAAAACTAAATTCTATCCTTCCCCCGTGCCGCTCTCGGTTCGACATATGGCGTTGACGATCTGTCTCGTCGTTTTAGCAAGCTTCGTGTTTGCTGGCGTGATCTATTGGTTTGAGAAGCGGGATATTAAGGAGGCGCAGGCGCTTTCTTTGCAGCGTCAGGCGGCTCACGCGGCGGATCTGGTCGCTGCCCACGATTGGGAGGAATTCTCTCCTGAGCAGCTGCTGGAACTGCTCGCGACTTTGAACGGGCCGATTTACGGGGATGGACCGATTCCGCCGTTGGTCGTGATCTATAAAATGCCGGAAAATGGTGAGGCGGAATTACCTCTTCGAGTCGCGATTTCTTCGCGCGAAAATGATCGAGTTGAAGGCGCGATTCGATCAAGCATCTCTGTTGGTGAGGCTCGGTTCGGTGTGTCCGCTGTCCATGTTGGTCCTCACGGCGAGAAACCCGAGCCGGGGTTTCTGGACAAGATCACAAACCAAATCGGGGATTTCCTCGGCACTGGGTGGGGCCCGCAGCGGTCAATCGTCGCGGCTTCGCCGATTAGCCCGGCCGGAACCGAAGAAATCCAGGGTGTGCTTGCGATCGAGGAAATTCGGTCGGCTGCAGTGATCAATTGGGGCCAGTTCGGGGTGAAATTTGGAATCGGCATCGTCGCGAGCGTGGCCCTGGCAGTCCTTCTCGGTTTTGGATTTACTTCGCAGATCGGCCGAGAAATCAAGAAGGTGATTGCGGGTGCAGAACAGGTTCGGGCTGGGCGATACGAGTATCGAATCGAGTCCAAACGCACGGATGAAATCGGTGTGCTGCAGAGAGGATTCAATCTTCTTGCTGAGGATCTTGAGAAGGCTCAATCGAAGAACGACGATGCGATGCGGGAAGTCCTCTCTTCGAAAAAGGAAGCCGAAGTCGCCACTGACGCCAAATCGGATTTCCTCGCGAACATGAGCCACGAGATCCGGACCCCGATGAACGGGATTATCGGCACGACGAGCCTGCTTCTTGAGGCTGAACCATCGCCTCAACAGACCGAACTCCTCCACATTATCAGTGCGAGCGGCGATTCGCTCCTTCACATCATCAATGATGTGCTCGACTACTCGAAGCTCGAGTCCGTCAAAATGGTCCTCGACGAAACGCCGACCTCGCCGGCTCAGTTGATCGAAGAGATCAGCGACATGTTCGCCTACAACACTTCTCAGCGTGATCTTGAGTTTCTCCACTACATCGACCCTTCCGTTCCGCCCTGTGTTTATGCAGATCGTGAACGGCTTAAACAGGTCCTGGTGAATCTCGTTGGCAACGCGGTGAAGTTTACGGAAAGCGGCGAAATCGTCCTCCAGGCGATCGTAATCAGCAGTCCGACCGGTCCGAGATTGCAGTATTCGGTTCGGGACACCGGGATTGGCATCGCTCCCGAGCAACAGGCCGGGATTTTCTCCGCGTTCCAGCAGGCTGACGTCTCGACAACGCGGAAATACGGTGGTTCAGGCCTTGGATTGGCGATCAGCCGGAAATTGGTTCGGCTGATGGGAGGCGAATTGCGGGTCGAAAGCACGCTCGGCGAGGGATCGACATTTTTCTTTGAAATGCCGTTTCGTCTGGTTCCTGAGCACGCGGCCCCACAGCCTCCTGAGGAGTGTCTGGCCTATTTGCAAAGCCGCTCAGTCGCGGTGGTTAGCATTAATCAAACGGTGGCAGAACTGGCGGCGATGTATTTGACTCGCTGGGGAGCTACGCCGCACGTAATCAACGGTCTTGGGGCGGATATTTATCAGCAATTGCAGGCGATGTCGGCCTCGATCGTAGTTTGCGATACGACCGGGCAGCCAGCAGCTGCTGTTGCGAGTTTTGCCCAGACCCTCGCTCAACAAGCAGTTCCGACTCTGCTTTTGAACCGACTCGGGCACACGTCGATTCTCACTTCCGCGCAGATTCCTCCGGTTCCTACGCTTCAGGAATTCAGCAAACCAATTAAGTCAGCCGAATTTCTTGAAGCAGTCTCAAACGTCGCCTCTGGCGGTCAACTTGCAGGTAAACTTCGAGCGAGTCGAGGCGAAGGCCTGGCAACCGGACAGTTTTGTGATCGGTTTCCTGGTAGAGTCCTGATTGTTGAAGATCAGCCCATGAACCAGAAAATCGTGTCGATGATGCTGCAAAAACTCGGCTACGAGGTGGACATCTCCAATAACGGCAGGGAAGGCGCAGATGCGGTGATTGGATCCCAGGGGGCTTACGACGTGATTTTCATGGACCTGATGATGCCGGTGCTCGGCGGAATCGATTGCGCCAAAGAAATTCGCGGCAATTTTTTGCTACCGAAACAGCCTGTGATCATCGCAATGACCGGGCACGCTCTGACCGGTGTTCGTGAAGACTGCAAGGCCGCCGGAATGGACGAGTTTCTCACCAAACCGGTTTCCGTGGACGATCTTCGCGGCGCGATCGAACGAACTTACAGTCGAATAGCGGCCTGAGCGCCGAATTCGCAATTGCGGAAAGGCCAATGCCGAACTCCTGTGCGGGATGAGTCGAATTTTGACCTTGCTGGTGATCGCGTTCACTCTTGGCGCAGTGAGCGCTCAGGACGAACCAGAAAAGAAGCCAGCCGAACAGCCGGAAAAGGAAGAGGATAAAAAGAAGGCACCCGACCGGCCGGAGCCCGTCTCGAAGCTCGAAAGTGTCGAAATCGGCGGCAAAAAGGTCGATTACGAGGTCACTGCCGGGACGATCGGCTTGCCGGATCGGGAAAATCCGGACAAGAAGCGAGCCGAGGTCTTCTTCATTTCTTACATCGTTGAGCAAACCGACGGAGCGCCCGAGCGCCCGATCTCATTTTGCTTCAACGGCGGGCCAGGATCTTCATCTGTTTGGCTTCATCTCGGCGCTTTCGGGCCCAGGCGCGTCCAGCTCGACGAGACTGGAACTGGCGAGACGCTCGCAGCCCCGCCTTACGGCCTGGTCGACAACGAGCACTCGATTCTCGACACGACGGACCTTGTTTTCATCGATCCCGTCAGCACCGGATTCAGTCGGGCTGAGGAACAAAAGAAGGCTGGCGAATTTCACGGTTTCGACGGCGATATCGAGTCAGTCGGCCAATTCATTCATCAGTACTGCTCGAAACACGGTCGTTGGAATTCCCCGAAGTACATCATGGGCGAAAGCTACGGCGGACTGCGCGCGGGTGGGCTTGCTGAGCACCTCCAGCAACGCTACGGGATGTATTTAAACGGCATCGTGTTGGTCTCCGCTGTTCTCGATTTCAGCACGATTCTCTTTAGCGACGACAACGATCTGCCGTACGAACTTTTTCTACCCAGCTACGCCGCGAGCGCCAAATTTCATGGACAATCGACGGCTGAGTCGCCAGCAGCTGCTCACGCGAAGGCGCTTTCGTTCATCGAGAAAGACTACACGTCTGCGCTTCGAGCTGGTAGCGCGCTGACGGACGAAAAGCGGGCGCAAATCGTTAAGGAACTCGCCGAATTGACCGGCCTGAGCGAAGCCGAAGTCGATCGCGCCGATCTCCGGCTCAACAGCTCGTATTTTCGGAAACTGTTGCTTCGTGACGAGGGTCATTCGGTAGGCAGGTTCGACGGGCGGGTCGTCGGTATCGACGCCGAAAAAGCTCCGAACTATCCAGATTACGATTCCTCTTATTCAGTCGTTTACGGTCCGTTTGCCAGTGCGTTTAACCACTATCTTCGAGTGGAAATCGGGTTCGAGAGCGAAGATGTTTACGAAGTGCTGAGCCGCAACGTTCACCCATGGGATTACAAGAGATTTACCAACCGCTACGTCAGCGTGACCTCTAAACTGGGCGAAGCGATGACGTTGAACCCTCATCTTCGTGTATTTGCGGCGGCTGGATACTACGATTTGGCAACTCCACCCGCAGCGATCGAACATTCCCTGGCTCATTTGCCAATCGATCGAACGCTGAAAGACAACATCGAAGTCTATTATTACGACGGAGGCCATATGATGTACACCAACCTGAAAGCGCTGGCGCAATTGAAAGAAGATCTGGCCGGTTTTTTGAAGACGGAAAAGGAATAGCCTGTTTACCAAACCTGCTTTGATTCGCGATATCCAGACCGCCATCGTTCGCGCCTTTCGAAATCTTGTCGCATTTTTTGCGAACAACCGACTCGATCCGCTTCCGATTCTCGCGGACAGCACCGGCTACAGCGCTAAATCGCTGAAAGCCGATCTGATCGCGGGCTTAAACGTGGCGCTCCTGGCGATACCGCAAGGCATGGCCTACGCCGTCATCGCGGATGTTCCAATTCATTATGGAATCGTTTGTGGCGCGGTAGCCGCCTTCGTCGCTGCTCATTTTTCTGGCTCGCGGCACACCGTTCTCGGCCCGACAAACGCGACTTCCTTCATGGTTTTCGGCTTCTTTGCGTTCGTTACACCGGAATTCAAAGAAGATATACTTCCTCTGGTTGTTTTTCTTGTTGGAATTCTCCTGATCGCAGGAGCCTACTTTCGAGTTGCTGATTTGATCCAATATATCAGCCGGAGTGTCGTCGTTGGCTACATCACAGGCGCGTCGGTCCTCATCATCGCAAATCAGCTTCGGCACGTTTTCGGAATCTCGTTTGACGAAGGTTCCAGCCCGAGAACTTTCTTTTCGATTGCTTGGCAGACGATCAAAAACCTGGGCGGCGTCGATCCCCAAACGTTCTTCCTCTCTCTTTTGGCTGTCTCCAGCTACTTCATACTGAAGCGGAAACTACGCGGCTGGCCGGTTTTTGCGATCACCCTGGCGCTAACTAGCGTGGTTTATGCGATTCTGAATATTCTGTCTCATAAAATTGGCTGGCTGGCCGTTTTTGAAATTGAAGCGTTCCGGGAAATCAAATTTTCCGATCTGAAACCCCGGATTCCTCGATTCACTCAAGCAGGAATATTTGACGATATCGCGATGTTGTTTGGTTTGGCGTTTTCGATCGCGTTTCTTGCCGCTCTGGAAAACAGCGTGATGTCCAAAACCCTCGGTAGCCGAACTGGCGACCGTCCCGACGCAAACCAGGACATGTTCGCGATTGGAATCTCAAATCTGGCGACTTCATTTTTCAGCGTGATGCCTTCTTCGGGATCCTTGACGCGATCGCAGCTCAACTACTCGAGTGGCGCAAAAACACGGCTCGCCGGAGCGTTTTCTGGAGTGTTTTGCGCTTTAGGAGCTGTTCTCCTTGCGACGCCTGCCTGGTTCGGGTTCGCCGGCATCATGCAGTTCATTCCCAAGTGTGCTCTGGCTGCTCTCGTGATCGTGATCGCAACCAGTCTCATCAATCCGCATTACATTAGGATTTGCCTTCGCGCGACTCGGTCGGATGCAGCGGTTCTGGTGGTCACTTTTCTCGCCACCCTGATAACCCCTCTTCACGTCGCTATTTTCCTCGGCGTTGCGATTTCTATTATGCTCTACCTTCACAAGGCGAGCCGTCCTGAATTAGTAGAATACGATTTTACGGACGAAGGCGAGTTGAGCGAATCGGAAACTGGAGTTCGCCGTGATCCGCTGATTTCGATCGTGCATGTCGAAGGTGAGCTCTTCTTCGGAGCCGCTGAGCTGTTTCGAAATCAGATTCAGCGAACTTGTCTTGATCCGAATCTCAGAGTTCTCATCCTTCGCATGCGAAATGCGCGGCGTTTAGACGCGACCAGCGTTATCGCGCTTGAGGATTTGATCAAGTTCCTCGAATCAACAGGCCGACATTTGATCGTAAGCGGAGCAACCCAAGATGTTTACCGTGTTTTGCTTGGCTCTGGTGTGCTGAAGACCGTTGGGGAAGACAACATTTTCATGCACAGCGCCAAAAATCCGAATTTGTCGACTCGCGACGCGTTGAAGCGCGCCCAGCAGCTGCTAGGGACGACCAAGGCCGAGATCCGGATTTTCTACGATCCAAACGCGCCGAAACCAGACTGAGCCATCGCGCTTCGCGTGGAGTCAAATGCAGAGAAATATATGTTCAAACGAACGGTCCTGTTCTATGATTTCTCGAAACCCAACCGAGAACATGAAACCTGAACTGAAACTTGAGACCAAATTCGTTTGTCGAACTCCACGCCCGAAGCGCCTTCAGCTTCCATCGCGGTGCCAGCCATCCTGAAGCTCTGATCCAACGCGCCGCTGAGATCGGCATGCCCGCCATCGCGCTTGTTGATCGTGATGGCGTTTACGGATCGGCGCGGGCGAGCTTCAAGAGCAAGGAACTCCGCGGCGCCGTTCGTGCGAGCGTCGGCGCGGAGGTCACGCTGGACTGTGGTTGCGCGGTGCCGTTGCTCGTGGAATCGCGGACTGGATATCAGAATCTCTGCCGGATACTGACGCGCTCCAAACTCCGCGCGCCGAAAGGGGAGGGGAGTGTCGCATGGAGCGAGTTGGCGGAGTTTGCCGAGGGGTTGGTGTGTTTGTCAGGCGATGAGGAAGGTCCGGTGCGGCAGGCGCTGGATCGCGGCGATCGCAAGGGCGCGGAAAAAGCGCTGGAGCGGCTTTCGCGGATCTACGGGCGGGATCGGACGTGGGTCGAAATCCAGCGGCATCGGGTTCGCGGGGAAAACTGGATCGTCAATCAGCTCGTCGATCTCGCGCGGAGCCGCGGCCAGCAGCTGCTGGCGACGAACGGGGCCAGCTACACGAAAAAGGCGGAGCGCCCGCTGCTGGACGCGTTCAGCTGTTTGCGAAATTACACGACGCTCGACGAAGCGGGTGCCTTGCTTGCCAGGAACGCGGAAAGCTATCTCAAAAGCTCGGCGCAGATGCAGGCGCTGTTTGCGGACTTGCCGGAGGCGGTGAGCAACAGCGTCAGGCTGGCGGAGCAGCTCGAATTCACGCTCGAAGATCTCGGCTACGAATTTCCGCGTTCGCCGACCGAGAACGGCGAGAGCATGGCCGAGATGCTGAGACGCAAAACTTACGAGGGCGCCCGCGAGCGCTACGGCAAGAAATTCCGGCCCGCAGTCTGCGATCAACTCGAGCACGAATTCGCGCTGATCGAGAAGCTCGGCTTTTGTGGCTACTTCTTAATTGTCTGGGAAATCGCCCAGTTCGCCAAACGCGAAGGCATCCTCGCGCAGGGTCGCGGGAGCGCGGCGAACAGCGCGGTCTGCTACAGCCTCGGGATCACGAATGTCGATCCGGTTGGCGGCGATCTGCTCTTCGAGCGCTTCCTCAGCGAGGGCCGAAAATCGTGGCCGGACATCGACATCGACCTGCCGAGCGGCGACCGGCGTGAAGCCGTGATTCAGCACGTTTACGAGCGTTTCGCCCCGCGTGGGGCCGCGATGACCGCGAACGTGATCACCTATCGCGGACGTAGCGCGATGCGCGAGATGGGTAAGGTTCTGGCGATCCCTGAAGACGTGTTAGGCCGGTTTTCCGATCTCTACGGCCGCGGGCACTATCCGAATTCGATGGAACTTGGCGATCATCTCGGGCAAGCGGGTTTGCCGGCCGAGCATCCGCGTTTGCCGGCCCTGACCCATCTCTACCAGCTCGTCTACGGCCTGCCGCGTCACCTCGGCCAACACTCCGGCGGGATGATCGTCTCCGACCGCCCGCTCGACCTCGTCGTCCCGCTCGAAAACGCGTCGATGCCCGGGCGCGTCGTGGTCCAGTGGGACAAGGACGATTGCGAGGATCTCGGGATCATCAAAGTCGATTTGTTAGGCCTTGGGATGCTTTCGGCGATGCAGGACAGCGTCGCGATCTGCAAAAAACGCGGCCGCCCGGTCGATCTCGCGAACCTGCCTTACGACGATCCCAAGATCTACGACATGCTCTGCGCCGCCGACACGATCGGCCTGTTTCAAGTCGAGAGCCGCGCCCAGATGGCGACGTTGCCCCGCCTGCAGCCGCGTTGTTTTTACGACATCGTGATCGAAACCGCGCTGATCCGGCCTGGGCCGATCGTCGGCAAAATGGTCCACCCTTTCATCAATCGTAAGCGCGGCCGCGAGCCGATCGACTACATCGATCCGATGTTCGAGCCGGTTTTGAAGCGGACACTCGGCGTGCCGCTTTTCCAGGAGCAGGTCCTCAAGATGGCGATGGTGATTGCCGATTTCACAGGATCAGAGGCGGAGGAATTGCGCCGCGCAATGAGCTTCAAGCGTTCGAAGGAGCGGATGGAAAACGTGATGGCGAAGCTGCGTGCGGCGATGCAGCGCAAGGGCGTGCGCGAGGCGTTGCAGGAGCGGATCGTGAGTTCGATCCAGGCGTTCGCGCAGTACGGATTTCCGGAGTCGCATGCGATCAGTTTCGCCCTGATCGCCTACGCCAGCGCGTATTTGAAGGTGCATCGTCCGGCGGAATTTTACGTAGGACTACTCAACAACCAGCCGATGGGGTTTTACTCGGCCGCGACGTTGATCAAGGACGCGAAACGGCATGGAGTCCGGGTGTTGGCGGTGAACGTGCGGGAATCCGATGTGCTGAGCACGGTGCTGAGTGATTCGGAGGTTCGGTTAGGCATGCGGCAGGTCAAGGGGCTCAGCCGCGGCGGTGGTGAGCGAATCGAAGCCGAGCGCAGGCAGGCTCCGTTCGCGGATCTGCGCGATTTTCTGCTGCGCTGCCAGCTCGACAAAGACGAGCGCCGCGTGTTAGCCAAAATCGGCGCGCTGAACGGTTTGGCCGAGCATCGTCGGGAGGCGCTATGGCAGGCGGAGCTGGATCTGGATCCGGATGATCTGTTCCTTGGAGGGAACCGCTCCGTCGGTTCCGCGGAGCCTATCCGCGGCAGGTCGACCGCAGCGTCGACGGAGCGACGCCCTCCATCTGTGTCGCTCCCGCCGATGACTCCGACTGAGCGTCTCGCCGCCGATTACGCCGGTCTCCACCTGACGACTGGCCCCCACCCAATGTCCTATCTCCGCGAGCAGCTGCTGGCCGGAAAAATCCTCCGCTCCGACGAAATCTCGACCGCTCGCGACGGTGCCGAAGTCGAAATCGCTGGCTTAGTCATCTGCCGCCAACGCCCCAGCACCGCCAAGGGCCACGTTTTCCTCAGTCTCGAAGACGAAGCCGGAATCTCCAACGCCTTCGTCCCCGGCCCGACGTTCGATGAATTCCGCCTGACAATCACACAAGAAACATTTCTCAAGATCCGTGGCAGGGTACAGAACAACGATGGCGTTACCTCAATTTACACGCATCACGTCGAGGCGCTGCGATTTGAGGCGGTGACGAACAGCTTTTCGTATGATTTCCATTGAGTCGAAAGAACTGCGCGACTCCGGTCGGGCGACTGAAAAATGCGAAACCAGGCTTCCATCCTTTTCTGCGGCGGGCCTGAGCGGAAAGAGAATCCTCAGCGCTCTCCTCCGGCCACAAACTCCATGATTCAAACGAACGGTCAGGGAGTTTATCCGGGGCATTTCATTTGCATGATGCGTTGACTACGAGAGGCTTATAACCGCCCTCCTTCGATTTGGCAAAAAACCTCAATTCCTAATTCTCTCTATTATGATCGCGATCGAATCCTCTTCGTGTCCTGCCCCACCGGCCTGTAACCGACGCGCCCTGCTCAGGAGCGGGATCTTGACGTTAGGCGGCCTGACGTTGCCACAAATCCTGCGAGCGCGGGATGAGGCGTCGAAAGGTGGCGAGTCAATCAGGCCAACTTCAGTGATATTTGTGGAACTTGCTGGCGGGCCATCTCATTTCGAAACCTACGATCCTAAACCGGATGCGCCTTCCGAGTATCGTGGTCCGCTGGGTGTAGCGAAGACCAATATCCCAGGGATCTGGTTGAGCGAGTTGATGGTTCGCCAGGCGGAGATCATGGATAAGCTCGCTATTATTCGTTCCATCACTCATGACAGCAGCAGCCACGGGACTTCCAGCCATTTGACCCAGACCGGCTACTACAATCGGGACCCGCGCGCTCGTGCGAATTCCTTTCCGTCCGTCGGCTCGGTCGCCGCCAAGTTGAAGGGTGCCAATGCAGATGGGATCCAGTCTTACGTGGCCATTCCCAGCGCCATGCGTAGTGGGAATGGCGCGTTTCTCGGCAATGCTTACGATCCGTTTTTAACCGGCGGAGATCCCAATGCGTCTAACTTTGAAGTCAAAAACGTCTCGTTAGCGGCCGGATTGAACCCGGACCGTTTGGAGGATCGGCGCGCATTGACGGAGTCTTTCGATAACGCCGCCCGACTGGTCGACAACAGTGGCGTTGCCGATTCCATCGACACGTTTGGGCAGCAAGCGTTCGATGTTCTGCTCGGCGATCGGGCGCGCAATGCTTTTGATATTTCCCGGGAACCGGCTGAATCCCGCGATCGCTATGGACGGAATCCGACTGGTCAGTCCTTCCTTCTCGCGCGCCGATTGGTCGAAGCGGGTTCCACGTTTGTTTCCATCCGAGTTTCGAGTTGGGACGATCACACCAAAATCGCCGACCGGATGAAACTGAAGGGGCCGAACTACGATCAAGGTCTAGCCACCTTGATAAGCGATCTTTACGACCGTGGATTGAGCGAAGATGTGCTCGTCGTGGCCATGGGTGAATTCGGCAGGACGCCACGGATCAACAAAGGCGCTGGCCGCGATCATTGGGGCAAGGCGATGAGCGTTCTCATGTCCGGCGGTCGCCATCGGATGGGCCAGGTCATCGGTGAAACGAACGACAAAGGCGAAGAACCAATCGCTTCGCCATATCGTCCCGAGCACGTGCTCGGGATGGTCTACCGTCACTTGGGGATCGATCCGGGAATGACGATCAATGATCTCACCGGCCGCCCCCGCTATTTGCTTGAAGAGCGCAAGTTGATCAGGGAATTGATTTGATTCGGGGATCAGGATTTCAGTCGAGTCGTGACGGTTATTGTAGCAGGGCGTTACGCAGGCTCCATGCGATCAAGGTCGCCGAGCAACTTCAAAACCGACTCCGAGATCGGCGGCCCGAAATGGCGATCCAACCAGAAAATTCGTGCACAGTTTGCGTTGTCAGAACGCAATCGAATCTAGAGACTGCCAAAATGAAGTGCCTCGTCCTCAGTCTTTTCCTGCTCACGCTAGCTGGCCTCAACGCCAGAGACCCGATCTTGATTGCTCATCGGGGACTCCTCCGCCAGGCACCGGAAAACACGCTTCCCGCGTTCGCGAGTTGCCTCGAACTCGGCCTCGGTTTCGAACTCGATATCCGCACGACGAAAGACGGCAGGCTCGTTGTTCTGCATGACGATACGCTCGGACGAACGACTAACGGCCCTGACCGCCCGCTAACGGAATTCACCTGGGAGGAGATTCGTCAGCTGGATGCGGGGAGCTGGTTCGATCCGCGTTTTTCCGGCCTGCGGATTCCCAGTTTGGAAGAAACCTTCGAGCTGATTCGCGATCGCAAACGCGGCGAGACGATCATCGCGTTGAACATCAAAGGGATCACCCAGGACGGCGAACGGCGTCTCCAGCAGCTGCTGGAGGAGTTCGAGCTGTTCGACGAATCTTTCGCCTTCGATCAAAGCGAGGAATGTAGTCAGCGGTTGAAGCGGCTCGATCCGCGAATCCGGATCGGTCGAAACGTCAAGCGAGAAGAGTTAGAAGCCGAGTTAGAAGAAAATTCGATCGACGCGTTTCTCCTGACATTCGTACCAACCGAGGTAGAAACCGCACGGCTGCGTAAAGCTGGAAAACAGATTTTGTTCAACTACGCCGGTGAGGGCGAGCATCGGAGGGAGGCTAAAAACTGGCTTCGCGTCCGGGAGGTTGGCATCGACGGCATGCTCACGGATTATCCGCTCGATTGCGCAAAGCTCTGGCGAACCACCGCTGCCACGACCGCAGCGGCCGATCAGCAGCTGCTGGAAGTCATCGTTTCGCCACGGGCAACAGTTGTCGAGCGCGAAGGCATCACAGGCGGCGGGTATGGGGTGAAAACGGAATCTGGAGCCCTCAATCTCTATCCGAATCATCCCGATGACTTTGGAGGTTCGAGTGGAACTGGTTCAGCGATTTCAACGGACGGTGGTCTAACCTGGAAAGCGGGCAAGGATAACTGGCCGATCCCCAACACGATCGATGCCTGGGCTGATCGGCTTAGTAATGGCGATTTGCTCGCCTTCGGAATTCATTGGGTTCCCGATCCGACGACGCGTCGTGACGTCCCACCTCCCGAGGCACCGGCCGACGCCTACGAAATCGCCGTATCGAAAGATGAGGGCGAAACTTGGGAGCTGTCGCCGACCAGGATCGACTGCCCACCAGAACTCGGCTTCATCGCGCGTCCGCTCCCGCACATCATCGAAGTTAAGGACGGAGTCCTTCTCATGCCGGGATACGTCTGGAAAAACGGAGGCAACGGTGCCGTGCTGTTTGAGAGCTCGGACCGTGGCCGCAGCTGGCAAGTTCGCTCGATCATCACGACGGCTGTGGCGATGATCAAGGCGGGCGCGAAAGTTACCACGCCCTGGCTCGAAGCGGGAGTCTCCCCAACTCGCGATGGCTCATTGTTAGCGATCGTGCGTTCTGGCAGCACATCTAAATCTCACCTCGTTTCGGTACGCTCAAACGATGGCGGCAAGACCTGGGAAGCGCCAGAAGTTTTGCCCTTTCCCGGTAAGCTCCCCACCTTGAATCTCCTCGCGAAGGGCCCGCTCACGCTGGTGACCGCGCTCAGCAAACACCACTGCCGTCTCTATTATTCGGTTGATGGCTCCGGGCGATCGTGGAGCGACGCTCACGTTATTAGCAGTATGACAGGCAGCAACGTCGGGGGCGTCGCGATCGGCCCTGACCAACTTCTCCTTACTACGCCAGCCCAGCGGCGGATCGACGCATGGAAGGTCGCGATCGTTCCAGCTTCGAAGCTCGCTCCGAAGCTGACGCCGCCTACTGAAGTCCGATTCGAGAAAGGGGTGCTCAGCTGGATACCGGCGTCGGAAGCGGTCGGGCACCGAATCACGCCGGTCCTGATCGAGCCGGGCGCGACTTTTCCGGAAACGCCGACCCTCCCCTACGCGATCATCCAGACTCCCGACGCCACGCCCCGCATCGATCTCCGGCGCCAACTTCTTTACGGAGGCGTCTATGCGTTCGAGATCGCTTCGGTTGATCGTGAAGGCCGAGTTTCGGAACCGGTTCGCAGCGAGGATTTCCAGTTACAATGAAAATGGTTATACTTCTAGAATGCGGCACGCGAATCCTAATAGGTTTGATAGCGATGCTGAATTTCTCACATGGCTTCAAAATCTGGCTCGCGCTGTTTGCGAAGCGCTTTGATTTGGAGTGCGGTGGGAAGCTTCAGGCGAAACACCGCTTTCGTACGCAGCTCCGGCAGACGAACTGCCAGCTGCGTTAATCGTCGTGAGTCGGTTTTACTGTGACCGAAAGCGGTGTCTCGCCTCGGGCTCCCCACCGCGCTCCAAATCAGCGCTGTGAGAAATCCGAGGAGGACGCTGGAGCTTCAGTGGATCGCTTTGCCGATGCTGATGCGACGGCGAGTTCGATCCCGAGACCGGAGTCGTGGTTCTTGGGCGACTAAATGGAGCTGGAGGTCGATCTTTTCCGTTGCAATGCGGCATCGAGACTGGCACGAATGGAGGCAGTGTCAGGATTGCCCATGTCTGAGAAAAAGACCTATCGCCACATCCCGATCTCGGGTCTCGATGGCCAGCAGCTGCTGGCGTTGAGCGAAGAGATGAAACTTTCGCTTAGCCAGGAAGACATGGAGGTCGTTCAGTCGATTTTCCGCGATTGGGGGCGTGAGCCAACCGATGTCGAGCTCGAAGTGATCGCGCAAACGTGGTCGGAGCATTGCAAGCACCGGATTTTCGGCGCGGAGATCGAACACACGGTCGACGGGCAGACGGAAACGATCGACGGGCTCTTCAAAACCTACGTGCAGGCGGTTACGGATGAGATCCGCGAGCGGAAACCAGGCTTCGTCGTCGCGGCGTTCGACGACAACGCAGGGTTCGTGAAACTCGATGACGAGCTAGCCATTTGTCTGAAGGCGGAAACGCACAACCACCCGAGCGCGATCGAGCCTTACGCCGGAGCGAATACAGGCTTGGGCGGGGTGATTCGCGACATTCTGGGCGCGGGAAAAGGAGCTAAGCCGATCGCAAATCTGGACGTTTTCTGCTTCGGCCCGCCGGACACGAAGGCTGAGGATCTTAAGGCAGACGACGTGATTCACCCGCTCGGAATCATGCGCGGAGTCGTCCGTGGTGTTCGCGATTACGGCAACCGCATGGGGATTCCGACAACGAGCGGCGCGATCCAGTTTGACCCGGCTTACATCTATAATCCGCTGGTTTATTGCGGAACGGCGGGCGTGATCCCGATTTCCGATATCGCTAAGGAGATCAAACCCGGGATGCAGATTGTTGCAGTCGGTGGCCGCACCGGGCGCGATGGGTTGAAGGGCGCAACTTTTTCCTCGATGGCGTTGGATGACGATAGTCACGCGTCAGACCAACAAGCTGTGCAAATCGGCAACCCGATCGAGGAAAAGAAGGTGAGCGATTTCATTCTCGATGCGCGGGCGAAGAGCCTGATCGAGTTCATCACCGATTGCGGTGCGGGCGGGTTTTCGAGCGCGGCTGGCGAGATGCTGAGCGAGATCGGCGGCGAGATTTTCCTCGAGCGGGCGCCCCTGAAAGAGGAAGGACTGATCAGTTGGGAGATCTTCATTTCAGAGAGTCAGGAGCGGATGGTGCTCGCCGTGGTAGAAGCTTCGCTGCCCGAACTCCAGCGTCTGGCGGATGTCTACGAAACCGAGATGTTCATCCTCGGTCACGCGGACGGATCCGGAATTCTGAAGGTCAGCCACAACGGCGAGTTGGTTTGCGAGTTAGACAATTCCAAGCTTCATAACGCGCCGCGTCAGCATCGAATTTCCGCGTGGACTCGGCCAGCAGGTGCTCAGCAGCCAGGATTCGAGGATCTCGATCAGACCAAGGTCCTCAAGGGTCTGCTTGGCGATTTTACGATCTGCAGTCGAGCGCCGATCATCCGCGAGTACGACCACGAAGTTCAGGGTAACACGGTTCTCAAGCCGCTTGCCGGTGCGAAAGGCGATGCTCCTCAGGACGGCTCCGTGATTGCGATTGACGGAAGCGAAAAATTGATGGCGATGAGCCTTTCGATTCTTCCCGAACTTGGTAAGACTGATCCATTCGCGATGGGCGCGACCGTGGTTGATGAATGTGTTAGGCAGTTGGTTTGTGTGGGCTCGAATCCAGATAAAATCGC
Source organism: Verrucomicrobiales bacterium (assembly GCA_047620505.1). Classification (GTDB taxonomy): domain Bacteria; phylum Verrucomicrobiota; class Verrucomicrobiia; order Verrucomicrobiales; family DEV007; genus JBLHKS01. The sequence goes on from JBLHKS010000085.1 coordinate 18,243, forward strand.
GATCCTCGACAATTTCTGCGTGGGCAATCCGGACGATCCGCGCGAACTCGGCGCGCTTGTCGAAGCCTGCAAAGGAATGGCCGAAGCCGCCCTGGCTTACTCCGCGCCGTTTGTCTCGGGCAAGGATTCGTTCTACAATTTCTTCAGAATCGAGGAGACCGGCGAATCGATCTCAATTCCAGTAACGCTGTTGCTGAGCGGAATGGGCGTCGTTGAAAATCCGGATCACGTCGTTGGTTCGTCAATCCGCCGATCGGACTCGATTCTCGCCGTGATTGGCGGGGGAGGGGACGAACTCGGCGGGAGTGTCTTCGCAAGGCTTCAGGGGCTGCCGAATTTGGCTGTGCCGCAAGTGGACTTCGCAAAAAACTTCGAAATCTATCGTGCTTACAACAAAGCCGTTCAAGCTGGTCTCGTTCTGGCGGCTCACGACATTTCGGAAGGCGGCCTTGCGGTTACGGTCGCCGAGATGGCGTTCTCGGAGAAGGCTGGCGTGGAACTCGAAGCTGGGCTGAGTTGCGCCGAAATGTTCGGCGAATCGTCAGGACGAATCGTTCTCGAAATCGCTCAAACCGATTGGGATCGGACTATTGAAATTTTTGGCGAAGGGGCCATTCGGAAGATTGGCAGAACAAATTCGACACAGCAGCTGCTGGTCGGTGACGGGCAAATCCAAGCGGAGATTCCCGAACTGAAGGCGATCTGGAAAGGCGGCCTGGCTGAGTGGTACTGACTCGAGTTGACGCAGCTAAGGCTTATAAACAGCTACAAGCGTTCGGCCGTTTTCTGGATCCGAAATGACTTTAACTTCATTGCAGCCTTTCGATAGAAACAGCTCGCGAATCCAGTTTTCGGGCGAATCTCCCATATCAGGGAGTGACTTTGCGTAATTCTCGCCACCTTCGCCTGTTTCGAAGAACAGAACTTTGCCTGTTTTTCTGTAAATCTCATCAAGCATCTCAAGCGCCGACTCTTTTCCGAATGCTCGGCACCAGTGATGGAACACAGCAAGCAGAAGAACACAGTCAGCGCCTGGCAGGGTTTTGACATTGTCGGGAGTGACCAGCAATTTGGCCAGAGACACGTTGTTCAGGCCTAGGGCCTCTTTTGCGTGGTGTGAAAAGATGTGATAAACCGGCCCGCCCTCGATTCCTGTTACGAAATAGCCGCGCTGAGCCAACGAGAAAGCGTAAAAACCTACATTGCAGCCGATATCCATCGCATTCTGAATATCATCCGGCAGCGCTTTCTCCATTGCATTCCATCGGGCGAGAACTCGGCGCTCCTGACCCTTCTTCCTCAGGGAAATCTTCAACTGAGGCATCGGCTGATAAAACTCAATCAGACGGAGTCCTCTCAAGATCCCAAAACAAAAGAGAACAAACTTGATGTAGATTTTGTAAATTAAACTCTTCATAATATTAAGACTTCAAACCATTGTATCGGCTGCATCTAAAATCCAATCAACTACGTGATCATGGTGACTTTCTAGATCGGAGAACGACGAAATAATCGATCGGGCCGTTCGTCCTTGGTTAACGCGGCTGAAACGACGGACCTTATGACTCTTAACGAGCTTTCCGAGAATAAACTCAATAAAGTAGAACGGGAGGTCTGTAGCGAGCGAATCGCTATCGTCGCCAGCAATTTCGGCGAACGCCGCATTATACGATTCGAAAAATCTCCGGCGAAATTCAACCGGAACCATGCTGAGCTGTTTCGCAAACACGACCCCAATCGACTTTCGGTAGATTCCCATTACGTCAATATAGCGCAACTCGCCTTTATCTGTGCGTAGGAAATTCTTAGTCACTGTGTCCCCAAAGCAAACTGCGGACATCGCCCAACTTGGGGACAACTGACCGATCGAGCCGAGGAGAGTCGATACTCGGCTTGCCATCTCCGAATCGCGCTCATTCCTTGCGCTAAGCCGTTTCAGGCTTGAATTGAGCCTGGAATCTTCTTCGGCCACCTGACTCTCTTCAATTTCCTTGAACCCTCGTGGCACAAAGGCTCCAAGTTGTTTGAAGTCTTCCGCAGTCAACGAAATGTTCGCAAACGGAATACCTTCGACCCATTCTAATACAATTCGATTTGGATCAGCGTATTCAACATCGGGAGTGAGTTGGTCTCCTTTAAAATATTGGAGCATTCGCGCGGTCCTTGCGACGATGGACTCCACGTCTGGATCTGCCTTTGGATCCCTAGTCTCGATCAGCCGGTATTCTTCGCCGCCATGCGTCTTGATCCGCTCCATTCTGGTCTTTAGCGGCTGACAAAATTGACGAATTCTTTCCGAGAGTGTGTACGGATTGCTACGCGTCTTAATCTCGGACTGGAAGGTTGAGAATGATTCGATCATTGCGCTAAAGATTCCGAAAAAGCTCCGACGAGTCTAGTAGGCGGCCAACTGCCCCAACCCAGAATGTGATACCAATCAGAACACACGAAACCCCAGCTACCAGCAACTGGGGTTTGATCTTCGTCCAAAGTTCACCCATCACGAGTCCTCTCGTCTACCACTCGACGACGCTGGCTGCCCAAGTCAGGCCAGCTCCGAAGGCGACAAGCAGAACGATATCGCCCTTTTTGATCGCCTTCGTTTTGTTCGCTTCGTCCAGCGCAATCGCGATCGCGGCGGCTGAGGTGTTGCCGTATTTGTCGAGATTAATGAAGGTCTTTTCCAAGCCTAATCCAAGCCGATCGACGATCGCTTCGATGATCCGGAGGTTCGCCTGATGCGGGATCACGATCGACACGGCATCTGGCTTGAGCCCGGCGGCGGCGAGCGCTTCGATTGACGCGTTCTTCATCGCCGTGACCGCGTGCTTGTAGACTTCGCGGCCCAGCATGTGAATTTTATTGCGGCCAAGCTCGATGTTTTCCGGCGTGACCGGCTCGCGAGCTCCGCCTCCAGGGACAACAAGAATATCAGTCTGATCGCCGTCGCTGCCCATCACGGTCGAAAGGACTCTCGCGCCTTTGGACTCGCTTCCGTCGCCATCGTCTTTGACGAGCACCGCGGCCCCGGCTCCATCGCCAAACAGCACGCAGGTATTGCGGTCTTCCCAATTCGTAAGGGCAGAAAGCTTCTCCGCACCGATGATCAGCACCTTTTCGGCGGAGCCAGCATTGATGAAATTCCGAGAAATCTGCATCGCGAAGAGAAATCCAGAGCACGCGGCGGAAATGTCGAACGCAGTCGCTTTTTTCGCGCCGAGCTTGCTTTGAACGTAGCAGGCGGTCGCTGGGAAGAACGAATCCGGCGAAATCGTCGCGACGATGATCATGTCGAGATCCTCCGCCTCGACTCCTGCATCTTCCAGCGCCCGTTGGGCGGCGCGATAAGCCAGATCGCTTGTCGCTTCACCAGCAGCTGCTATTCGCCGCTCCTTGATTCCAGTGCGCGAAACGATCCATTCGTCAGAGGTGTCTACCTTCTGCGTTAGCTCGTGATTTGTCAGGATTTTGCTCGGCACGTAGCTGCCGGTCCCGACAATGGACATGTTACATTTTCCGTTTTCGGTCATCGCTTACCCCAGACTTGCGATTTTTTCCTGAATCAGCGGGTTCACTTCACGCCTGATCGCGTCCGCCGCAACCCGAATCGCATTCGCGATTGCCGGCCCGTTGCTCGAGCCGTGCGAGATGATGCAAATTCCATTAATTCCCAGCAGCGGACTCCCGCCAACCGACTCGGCGCTCATCTTGTATTTGAGCGGCTTGAGCGCAGGTTTCAGGAGCGCGCCGCCGATTTTTCCGGTCAAACTGCTCATCGCAGCTTCCTTAATTTGGCTCATGAGAAATTTCGCCGTTCCTTCGCAAGTTTTCAGGACGACGTTGCCAACAAATCCGTCGCAGATCACGACGTTGAGCTTGCTTTCGAAGAGGTCCGTCCCTTCAACGTTGCCTCGAAAGTTGATAGGCGCGTTTTTCAACAATTCGAACGCGGCTTTGGTCAAATTCGTGCCCTTTTCGTCCTCTTCGCCGACCGACATCAGACCGACGACGGGGTTTTCGATCCCCTGAATTCTCTCCGCGTAGACGCTGCCCATGATCGCGTAGTGCAGAAGATGAAGCGCCTCCGCGTTCACGTTTGCCCCGGCATCGAGCAGATTGCACGGGGCATGTCGGTTCGGAAGCGGCGCGACGATCCCGGGCATTTTTACGCCCTCAAGACAGCGGATTTTCAAGCGCGAAGCCGCAACGACCGCTCCTGTGTTTCCTGCGCTGACGATCGCGCCAGCATCGCCGTTCTTGACGAGGTCCGCAGCGATGTTGATCGATGATTTCTTCTTCAGTCGAACCGCTTTGAGCGCGGATTCGTCCATCGTAACCGTTTCGGCCGCGTGAACGAATTCAATTCGCGGGTCGCTCAGGCCCTGTTTTTCGCATTCGCGACGAACCCGATCCTCATCGCCGACCAACAGCAGTTGCTGGATTTCCGGCAAGGATTCAAGCGCCAGTTTGGCACCGGCAATTTCCGCATCGGGCGAATTGTCAGCACCGAGGGCGTCGAGGGCGATTTTCACGCAAATTCAAAGGCAGGCTTAGCGGCCTGGCCCTGCAGCAGGGAAGCGATCCAAAATTAGTAACTCTAGAAGTCTCCGAATTCTAAAACTCGTCGACTGTGAGCACCTGACGGTCTTTATAGTAGCCGCAAGTCGGGCATGCGGTGTGTCCACGCTTAGCACTGCTGCATTCGGGACAAGTTTGAAGCAACGGTGCGTGCCAGCGATTGGCTGCGCGACGCGAGCGTTTCTTCATTTTCGAAGTTCTACTTTTAGGAACTGCCATGACAAAAAGTGGTGTGGTGTGTGTGGGTACTGGGATCAACTGGAGAACGTTGAAATCAATCAATCGTCCTTTGTTTCAAAACCTTCTAAACCGGACCAGGCGTCGTCGCCTGATTCCGAATCGTCCTGCGTGAGCGGGGCCGAGTCATTCTCCTCAAACAAGCCCGCCGCCTGGCATTCGCGTGGCGGCGTTCCGTTTTCGCAGAGTGGGTGGATCGGAAGGGCGAGGAGAATATCCTCACGAACCGCATCCGTCAAGTCGATGCTGGAACGGCCTTCAAGCGGCTCGCTGAACGCAAAATCGTCCTGCAAAATCGTTTGTGGAAACGTATCAAGGCAGCGGGAACAACGGAGGTTGAACTGGGCCGAAACTTCGCCCATGACGAGGATTGACTCGGTCACAATCGAAGCCCGGACATCAAATTTCAACGGTCCGCTAAAAGCGACACCGTCTTCTTTGATCTCGAAAATATCTTTCTCGCTTTCGCCGTGAAGACGGAGGCCTTCGTCGGGAATATCTCTGACTTGAACGATCATGATTGGTTGAATGTCAGTCTCGCCTAAGTAAGTGGCGGATGCAAACCCGGGTTTCATGCAGAGTCCGAAAATTCCAACCCAGCAGCTGCTCACAGAAGATTGATGTGGCTGGCCGAGTTTTCCTCGATTCCAGGCGATCCTTGATGTAGGCTCGAAACCCGATGCAGCCAATCGTTCGAAGACCCCGCCCAACTCCGGAGGAGATCGAGCCGGAGTTTCTCCTCCGGGCGTATCAGCTGGGCGTTTTTCCGATGGCGATGGACGACGGCGAGATCGCTTGGTTTTCGCCCGATCCACGCGGAATCATCCCGCTCCAGACTTTTCATATTCCGCATGGGCTGAAGCGAACGTTGCGCAAAAAGCCGTTCGAAATTCGGATCAACCACGATTTTCACGCCGTAATGAAAGCCTGTGCCGACCGGGAAACGACCTGGATCGACAATACGATTTTTCAGAGCTACGGCCAGCTGCACGAACTCGGTTATGCCCATTCGGTGGAGACTTGGAAAGACGGCGAGCTGGTCGGCGGACTTTACGGAGTGGCGATCGGCGGCGCGTTTTTTGGGGAATCGATGTTCAGTCGAGCAACGGACGCTTCAAAAGTGGCCCTGGCGCATCTGGTCGAGCGAATGAAGGAGCGGCAATTCCAGCTTCTCGATACGCAGTGGTCGACGGAGCACCTGACTCAGTTCGGTTGCTGCGAAATTCCGCGTAGCCGCTATTTGAAGATGCTTAAGAGCGCGGTCGAAGTCCGGACTTCGTTTTACGGTCCGAATTGAGCCCAGCAGTTGCTGAATTTTGCGGAAATTGACCCAATTTGGTAAATTCGGTAGATTTGGGCGAGTTTTCGCGCCACATTCCGCCGAATCCCGCTTGTCTGGTTCGCGGGCTCAGGGAAAACCCTTTTCCACTCTGATTTTTTCTAAATGTCGGCCGACCCAAAGTTCACAACGCTCAGCCTCACGCGGCCCGGCGCCAAACGTCTTCACATTCCACAAGTTGAGAACGAAGATCGGGTTCTTGTCCGCGAATTCACTGCGGAAGAAACCCGTAGGGGAGGTCCCGCGACTTTAATCGCCGTTGCAGACGGGGTCAGTCGTTGCGCTGACGGAGGTGCTGTTGCGGAATGGATTCTGCATGAACGACTTGCGAAGGACATCCCTTTCGAAAGCGCAAACACGCCGATTCTTGATCAATTTCGGAAATACCTGCTCGAAATCCATAAGCAGTTCATGGGTGAGTTTCAATCGAACCTCGATATTTTCGAAAGCGGCTGCACTCTCTGTGCCGTCCTCGCCTATGGAAATAAGGCAGCCGCTTATTGGGCGGGTGACTCGCCGATTTATCACTTTCAGCCGGGCAAAACCAGCGATCGGATGCGGGTGCGGCAGCTCACGATCCCCGACAAAGATCCGTTCACAGGCGCGCTGACCGATTGTTTCAGCGGGTTGACTCCATTTGCGGTCAAACAGGCCGGTTTGAACATCGCACAAGGCGATATTGTGGTCGCTGCAAGCGACGGCCTTGCTTTCGATGGCGACGATCTCGTGACGACGATCCACAAGCTCGGATACAACGAAGAGTGGATGACTGAAATTTGTAATTTGTCCTACGATCAGCCATATTCAGATGACATCAGCTTGGCCGGATTCAGAGTTGATGCACCCGAATGATGGACGAACCGGAAATCACCTCAACGCCGGAAAAACAGCCAGTCTCGTTTGGTGAAGCGATCCGCGATCGCCGAAATCTCGTTCTCATCGCCCTCGCTGGACTCGGCCTGATACTTTTCGGCGTTCTTTTCGCGAATTCGTTCTCGGATTCCGGCCAGCAGCTGCTGCCCGCGATCAAAGATCTGGGCCGTGGTTTCTCACAGCTCGATCAAGCCGGAATCGACACTCTGGAGCACCGCCAAGTCTTCGGGGATCAAGAAATTCTCGCCCCTGGTTATCAGCTTCTCTGGGCGATCTTTCTGGGGCTTGGAATTTGGGGATGGATGCTCGTCGAACGCAGTTTCCGCAACGCCGACCCAACGATCGAGATCTCCCTCCGTCGCTCCGCGATATTTGGCCTCGGATTCGTTCTCTACGTCGTCATCGGGTTCGATTTGACGCATCCGAGCAGCTTCACGGCAGGCGGAACGCTCCCAATCCCCGGATTCGATGCCGCCTGGAACAGCCCCGCGCCGAATCTCCTTCTAGAAAGCCTCACGCCGCTCCTGATCGTCTCCGTGATCGCCGGTTACGCCGTGGTCGGCGTCCGAACTCGATTTCTCCTCACGCTGTCGGCCGTTCTCGTCCTGATTCTTTACCCGGTTTTCGCCTCCTGGCTCTGGGACGACGGCTGGCTCGCCCAAATGAAGCGGACTTCGCCGCGATCTTTCCCAACCGACATGGCCGGAGCGGGCGTGATTCACCTCCTTTGCGGAGTCATCGGGATCGCCGTGCTCGCTGGCTGTCGCTGGTCCGCGCACGAGCCGTTGCCGCGCGAAAAAATGCGACCCGAGCGCGCTTTTTCCGCGATTCTCGGCCTGATCCTGATCCAATTCGCCTTCATCGCGCTGATCGGAAACTCCGTCCGAGAAGCCAGCGGAATCCGCATCGCCGAGGCCCTTCTTCAAGGCACCGTCGCAGCAACTGCTGGCGGGCTGGTCACCGGAATCGCTCGAATCCGGATCCAAATCCGACCGCTCTCGCACACGCTGCTTTTTGGGACCATGGGCGGCTGGGTGATCGTTTCAGGCGGCGTTGGCGGCTTCGAAATCTGGCAATGCGCGGTCCTCGGAGTCATCGCCGGTGTCGTCGTGATGACCGGCCTGGCGCTGCTCGACACGATGGAGCTTCGCGACCCGTTCGCGTTGGTTCCGATCCATTTCGGATGCGGCGCGATCGGTTTCATGGCCGCCTGTTGGAGCCGCTGGGAACCGCCGAATTTGATTCTCCAACTCGTTGGCATGATCGCGATCATCGTGCCGGCTTTGTTGATCTCGACCGTGCTCGTCTGGATTTTCGTCCGCAAAAACCGACTTTCTAAGCGCGACCCCGAAATGCCCGTCGTTGAGCCGATCAATTCCGCGATTTCTGATTAAAATTGCGAAAAATCTAAAATACCGCTGGCATTTATGAGAATTCTTCGCAATTCTTGTTCGTGCTCTTCCAACGACCAGTTCGCGAACGCGTCATCAGCCGGGTGATTTTCTACTCGGGCGTGCTCGTTTTCCTTTTGTTGATGGATTTCTCCCAGCGGATGTCGCTCGCCGAAAACATCCAAAAGCAGCGCGAAGCTGCCGGGATGGTCGAGGTCCCCGAAAAAGAACAGGGCATCATCGCCACGATTCTTAAGCGGATTCTTTAAAAAGGTAGTGGTGGCTTCCAGCCGCCAAGAGATTTGCTGAGTGGTCAATTGGCGGCTGGAAGCCACCACTACGGGCCCGCTCATCACTCGATAGCCCTCAGCAGCGCCAAAACGGCCCAGCAGCTGCCAGCGCACGAGATGAATTGATCTTTGCCATGCGGAAAGCCGCTTTCGTAATGTTTTTGAATCGGGCGGCTCCGAGTCTCGATCTTCCACGAACCATCCTCGAGCTGCGCTTCGAGCAGAAACGAGATCGCCGCTTCGCAGGCCGGATGTTTAGAATCAATCGAGTTCGTCGCGAGCAACGCCGCCAGAGCCGAGCCCGTTGAGTAGGCTTCCGCGTCCATTCCGGGTTGCTGCGCCCAGCCTCCGTTTTCGGCCTGGAGACTCAGCAGCTGCTCAGTCGCTGTTTTTGCATCCGCCT
>JBLHKS010000086.1:0-27258 GCA_047620505.1 Verrucomicrobiales bacterium
TCGAACCGCGCGTCGAAGTCCAGCGGCCGGTTTCGATTTTCGTCTTGAGAACTGCGCTCCTTCTTTTCTCCGGACGTTTGCGATTCTTCCGCGTGAAATGGGCCCTCCGACTCCGAGGACTCTGGGGGTGGGGGAGTCATCTGCTGATCTTCCCCCGAAAAAATGGACAGATCACATCGACCTCACGTCACGCATCGAGCGCCACGCGCAAATCGTCGTAACGAAAATTGCCCGAGAGTCTGCGGATCGCGTTGGCGGTATTCCAATCTTTGAGGCCAATTTCATCGGTCAATTTCTCGATTGCGGTTGCGTCACAGGCGATGACGACATTGCGCAGGCGGCTGACGAGTTCCGCGGGAAGTGAACTCAGCGCAATGGGATCCAGCGCCAGCGCGTCCGCTTCAGGATCGGGGACGGGTGGCACCGCAATTTCAGCTTCCGTTTCAGTTTCGGTTGGCTCGTATTCGTAGGCTATTCCCGCGTGCTCGCTGAGGGATTCGAAGATCTCGACCGCGTCGTACGGCTTACGCAGGAATCCGCTGCTGCCCGCTTCCATCGCAAATTCGACATCGGCGTCATAGGTGCTGGCGCTGACACAGATGATGGGAACCGTGGCGTTGCCTTCACCCGACCTGATGCGGCGGGTCGCCTCGATGCCATCCATTTCCGGCATGTGCCGGTCCATCAAAATGAGACGAGGTTCGAAGGAAACTGCCGCGTCGAGAGCTTCGCGGCCATTCATTGCCTCCTGAAGATCAAATCCAAGTGGCTTGAGCAGGCCGGCGATCAGGGCGCGGTTGGATTTGTGGTCATCGACCACCAGAATGCGGGTGCCTTGATCTTCCGCGCGGAGTCGAAGCGGAAGGCGCTCGGTTTCGATTTCAATTTCGACTGACGAATCGGAGCGGGGATTTGCTTCGGTCTCAATCGAGAACCTGAAGATCGAGCCGACACCAACTTCGCCGGTGATTTCAATTTTTCCGCCCATCATCTGGACGAAATTGCGGGAAATTGCCAGCCCGAGACCAGTCCCTCCCTCACTGTGAGAGCCGGGCTCGGATTGCTCGAAGGCCGCGAAGACTTTGGTGCGGTCTTCGGGAGCGATGCCGATGCCGGTGTCTTCGACTTCAAAGCTAAGCCGAGACCGGTTGTCGACCAATTTTTCGCTGGCGACACGCAGCTTGACGCTGCCCGAGTCGGTAAATTTGATCGCGTTGCCGAGCAGATTGACGATCACCTGGCGCAGCTTGGTCTCGTCCCCGTTCACCCGCTCCGGCAGGCCCGATGCGAGTTGAATACCCAGATCCAGTCCCTTTTCCTCCGCCCGATTGCGCAACATCTGATCGACATCATTCAACATCGAGCGGAGATCGAAGACGGCAGCGCTCAGCGGACAGTGCCCGGCTTCGATCTTCGCCATATCGAGAATGTCGTTGATGAGGGCGAGGAGGTGCTCGCCGCTGCGATTGATGGTTTCGAGGTACTCGCGTTGTGTGGATGAAATACCGGGGCCGCGCGTGAGAAGTTGCGAGAACCCCAGAATCGAGTTCATCGGTGTCCGGATTTCGTGGGACATGTTTGAGAGAAAAGCGCTCTTGGCCTGGTTGGCGGCCTCGGCCGTCCGCTTGGCCGCAATCAGCGCCGCTTCATGCTCTCTGGATTCCGTCACGTCCCGGGCCGCAGCGTAGATCAGCCCGCTTTCCGGATGCGGCGCGGCGTTCCATTCGAGGCGGACGTAATGTCCGTCACGGTGAAAATAGCGGTTTTCGAAGCACGTCAACTTGGTGCCCGAACCGAGTGTTTCGACCGCGGCGATGGTCTGTTCCTGGTCTTCGGGATGAACCAGTTCGAGAAACGGCCGTTCCAGAATCTCTTCCATCGAATAGCCTAGAGTGGCCGCGAACGCGGGGTTGACTCGCTTGAAATAGCCGTCGTGCCCGGCGATGCAGAGTATGTCGAGAGCCACGTTGAAGAAAGGACCGAGGCCTCGAGAGGCTTCCTCCGCCGCCAGCTTGGCCGCGATCAGCGCGACCCGGTCTTCGCGCCGCTCGATGATGCCGGAGACCAGCTGAGCCATCAGTTGGATGAAGCTGGTGTCGAGTTTGAAAAACTCAGTTACGTAAGGGCGTCGGCTGAAGAAGCTCAGCGTGCCCCAGCGTTCTCCCGCGACGGTCAGAGGGACGCCGAGAAAGGCCTGGACCCCCAGTTGTTGGCTAGCAAGTCTGCCGTGATACAGCGACTCGGAGACCTGGTGAATCGCGGTCGGTTCATCGTTTTGGAAAGCCACTTCGCAGAGAGTGTCCGACAGCGGAACGCGAAGCCCGATGTCAAAATCAATGCCGGGCGTGTAGGCGGCTTCGACCACGAGGATTTCGCCTTCTTCTTCTACTTCGACCCTGCCAACGGTCCCGAATTCAAGATCGAACAGCCGACAGCCGAGCTCGATGATTTCGCCGAGCACGGTTTCATCATCGGGATGATCTCCGGCGGCAACCACTTCATGCAGCTCGGTCATGCGCTTCGCCTGCTCGGTCAGCAGCTGCTGGTCGCGTTTGCGATCGGTGATGTCGCGGCCGAAGCTGAGCAAGTAGGGTTCTCCACGGTATTCGATCATCTTGACGAGTACCTCCACGGGTATTTCGCGGCCATCACGAGCGGTTAGCATGGTTTCGAAGGGCTCCGATTCGCCGATGGCCAGCGCGTCCCACATCGCTGGGAACTGATCGGGCGGAAAATGGAGGTTGGCTTCGAACAGTCCCATTTGCAGCATCTCCTCGCGGGTGTAGCCAAGCCAATCGCAAGCCGTCTTGTTGACATCGCGAAGGCGCGCGTCCCGATCGATCAACAAACAGCATTCATCGACTTGATCGAAGGCATGACGCGCGAAACGGCGTTCTTCCTCGCTGTCGGCGAGCGTCTTGCGCATCGCGTTGAACGAGAAGGTGAGACTGCCGATTTCGTCCATCCGCCCGACGGGAATGTCTTCATGCAGAGTCCCGGCGGCGAGAGCTTCGGTCGCATCCACCAAAGTCGCGAGCGGCGCGGTGATGCGGCGGGAATTCACGCCGGAAATCAGCAGCGAACCGACCGTCATCGAGATACAGAGAATCGTCCCGACGATGAGCGCCCAATCGCTGGTGTCGGTCGCGTCGGCGGCGTCTTCGAGCATCAGGAACTCCTGTTCGGACACCAGCGTGGAGAGCAGGCTGGTCGCTTTCCCCGCCAGAGGGTCAACCGCATCGGCCATGTGTTTGCGGCTGCGAAGCCACTGGTCGGACTGCCGTGATTCGATCACCTGCCCGCGAAGAGTGTCAAAACGCTCGATCTGCTGCTGGAGGCCGGTCAGGATATCGCGTTGCTCGGCGGTTAGCAGCGGGCCACGTGGCCCCGCGAGACGGTCCAACCGATTTCGAAGACCGACGGCCGCTTCCTCATGAGCGGCCAGGCGCGACTTATCCCCGGTCGCGCAAAAATCGATCAGATGTCGATGAGCAATCCCGACGACGCCACGCGTGTCGGCCATCACCCCAAAGAGTTCTTTTCGTTCGGCAGTGGCGGGCTCGTCCTTCTCTCGATCGATGATCGCGGCGAGGTTCCGGGCCATACTGCCAACCAGGGGGCTCAACTCCCGGTTCAGCAGCCACAAACCCGGGGCGTCGCCCGGCGTGTGCGCCAGATCTTCAACCCACCACTGTTCTTCTTCGAGCGTGCGGAGCAAAACCCGCGCCTCGGCGAAGGTCTCGCTCCGGCTCAGAGTTCCCAAATCGTCCAACTCGGCGATGGCCGGCCAGACCTCTTCTTTCCATGCGTGGAGCCGACCGGTCCGAAAGGATTCGTCGCCCTGCAGCACCCATCCTCGCAGCTGAGCCAGAGTGTCGTTCAGCCCGTTTGAAACCCGCGCGACGGCGACCGCAGTTGGGGCCCGCTCATTCGCCAGCTGTCCGGTGATCGAACGCATCCGGGAGGTCACCACCAGCATCGTCAGCAGCACGGCCACGCCGATCCCGGCCACTAGCAGGTGGGAGCCGAGGAGCCGCTGGCGGAGACTCAGGCGACGGGGATTCACCGGCGTTTCACTTGCGGGTTTCATCTTCATTCGTTCGGGGAGGCGGTAATCCGACCGGGTTGTTCCTTGATCAGTTGAAGCAGCAGGGTCATCTGACTCTCAAGGATCCCAGCCCGCTGATCGACATCAGAGGGCGTTTTCCGGCCAGGAGAACCAATCTTTCGCTGCGGCGCGTTGGAATGCCGCATCTGGCGTTCTAAATCGTCCATCTGCTCGCCGATCAGGACCGCCAGATCGAAGTTGTCGCGCGGTGTCACCTCTTCCGGACTCCCGGGCACGATCAGTTCGCACTTCGTCATCGGCAGGCCGGATTGCGCGGATATTTCTTCAGCCAGACGAATGCAGCGGGCCAGTCGGATCAACACTTCCACTGGCTGCTTGCCGCGTTCGAGCGCCGGCGTTTCGGTGATCCTCGCTGCGTTGGGAAAACGGGCCAGAAGGCGCGCGACGTAGCTGATGGTGCGGGTCAGCTCTTGAAAAGCATCGCTGGAAGATGCTGGTTCTTCCAGAAGCTGATCCAGCTGGTGGCTCGCAATTAGAATCCTCTCATAAACCTGAGTCGGCGTTTGGGCCGCCTCATTCCCGGCCGCTTCCGCCTCCTCGGGGGATGAGGCCGGAATCTCCAGGACGGTTTTCACTTCCCGGATTCTCTCCAGAGCCAGGTCGAGGATCGCGAGCACGTCGGACGGGCCGAGCACGTATCCGGCGACCTCAACTGGAGCCGTTTTGCTACGTTGGTGAGTCTGTTCCTCGCTGAAACGGATACACCGGCGATAGAGGGCGATCGACTGGTGGTAGACATCGTGATGCGTCGCGTTTTCGACGCGGATCAAGGGCGGTCTGGAATCATGCGGGCGGCCCATTTCCCACCGGATGAGTTCCAGTTCGGTCGTCACTTCCCGCGCGCGGGCAGAGACCATAGCGGCATCGTCCGCCAGGGCTGGCGTCGCCGCAAGGCAGAGCCAGATGATGCCGTGAAGCATCCGGTGTTGGTTCGTTTTCATGGTTTGGTTCAGGGAATTGGTGAGCTTTCATGCCGCCAGCGAAAGGGGGGGCGTTTCTGGCAGGGTGAACCAGAAAAGGCTACCCTCGCCAGGGGCGCTCTCCACGCCGATCCGGCCGCCATGCGCCTCGATCGCCAGCCGGCAAAACGTCAGGCCCAGTCCCGTTGACGGCACATCGGCCCGCGTGGTTCCTTCCACCTGGGTGAATTTCTCGAAAATCTTCTCGTGAAACTCGGGCGCGATTCCGGCCCCCGAGTCTCGCACCTCAAATCGCGTCCCATCGGACACGGATTTCGCCGCGACCTCGATCGCGCAGCCGGATGGCGTGAACTTCACCGCATTGCCAATCAAGTTGGTCAAAACCCGCCTGACCAGCTCGCTATCGCAGCACAGACTTCGCGGCGCCGCGGAGAGATCGACGCTCAGCAGCTGCCCTTTCAGAGCCACGCTCCCGCGCGCCTTCTCCAGTATCGTGGAAACCTCGGCCCCGGCCTGACTCAGCCTCATCTTTCCGTCTTCCATCCGGCCGATGTCCAGCAGCTCACTGATCATCCGATTGAGAGTTCCGGCCTGTGTGTTCGCTAAATCCAGAACTTCGGCGGTGGCAGCGTCGAATTTCGTGGGCGAATTGGTAACCGCGAATTCGAGCCCTCCCAAAATGACCGCCAACGGATTTCGCAGATCGTGCACGATCATGTGGGTCAGCTGTTCGCGGAGACTCTCCGACCGGCGCAGATCGTCATAGCGCTCTTGCAATTCCAACCGCAGCCGGCGGATTGTCATGTGGGATTCGATTCGGGCTTCGACTTCTTCGATTTGGATTGGCTTAGTGACGTAATCGATCCCGCCTGCTTCGAAGGCGCGGACTTTGTCGACCGTTTCCCCCAGGGCGCTGGCGAAAATGACCGGAATATCCCGAAGCTCCTCGCGCCGTTTCAGTTCGCGGCACGCATCGTAGCCATCCATCCCTGGCATGTTGACGTCCATGAGGATGACGTCCGGGGCGCGATTTGCCGCGGCTTCGATCGCCAACGGGCCGCTGAGTGCCGGGCGAACGGTGTAACGGCGTTTCTTCAACATTTCGCAGATCAGGCGAAGGTTGTTCGGATTGTCGTCGACGACGAGAATGTCGGTGATGTTGCCGGTGCGATTTTTCATGGTCAGGATCGACGTAAGTAGGCATTACTCCTATAAGAGGCAGATGTCTATTTTAATTATTATTAATATTATGGAAATTCAAATTTTCTTACCCTCGGAATCTTCGCAATTCGTCAAAACGGGCAAATGTCGCCCCCGCGAAAAGCCTGGGGTTTAGCCGGTTTCAACCTCAACCCCGGGCAGGCTGAGGCTGAGGGCGCGAACTCTTTTTGGATCTCATCCGCGTGGGACGACCACAATTTCGAACCAGTAATCGGAGAGGCGCTGGATAGCCTCAAGGAAGCCTTGCAGCTGGACGGGCTTCTGTACGTAACTGTTGGCCCCGGCCTTATAACAACTTTCGATATCCCGGTTTTCGATCGACGTGGTTAGAATAATCACGGGAATCGTCTTTAAATCGTCGTCCTGCTTCACCTGGCTGAGCACCTCGCGCCCGTCGGTTCCCGGCATGTTGAGATCAAGAAGGATGATGGACGGCACGGGCGAGGATTCGGGTTCTTCGAAGGGGCCGCGTCGGTAGAGGTAGTCGAGAGCTTCGTCACCATCGGAGCAATGCATCAGGGGATTGGCCAACCCGCATTTGCGAAAGGCGCGGATGGTGGCTTCGTAATCTTCGGGGCTGTCTTCGACAATCAGGATCGGACTCCGCGGCTGAATGCGGTTTCGGAGCTCGTGGTTTGTTTGATCTGGTTTCATGGTTTGGTTTGGTTTGGTTCGTGGAAAATCGGTCTTCGTCAGGCGTCGAGCGCGGCGTGAAGGACATCGAAACGGTATTCCTCGACGAGGCCACGAACGGTGTCCGCGACTCCGCGGTCGTGTTCGGCGATCTCATCGGTTAACAGGAGAATTGCGTCCGCGTCGCAGGCGGTCATGAAGCGACGCAGTCGGCCGACGAGCTCGCCCGGCAGGGAATCGAGGCTGTCCGAGGTCAAATTCGCGCGCTTTTTCGGGCGTTTGTTCGCAACGTCCGGGTCAGTTTCGGAGTCGGAATACTGATAGTCGATCCCGGCATGCTTCTTCATCGACTCCAATAACCCGAAGACGGTATACGGTTTATTGAGGAAGCCCCGGCAACCTGCGGCTGCCATTCGGTCGTAGTCGCTTTGCTTGGCGCTGGCGCTCAATGCAATGATCGTCGCCTCCGCGCCGCGCTCCAGACTCCGGATTTTCCGGACGGCCTCTTCGCCATCCATCTCCCCCAAACGGACGTCCATCAGAACGATCCGCGGCTCGACCTCTTGAAATATCTCAATGCCTTGGGCTCCGTCCGACGCCTCGTGAATAACAAAACCCAGCGGGCGCAACATGCTGACGGCTATCGAGCGATTCAATTCGTTGTCGTCAACCACGAGCACCGTCGTCCCCTGATGCTCGTCCGCCAATCGCGCCGGGTAGCGCGAAACGTCGTCGAATTGCGGGGAAGGCTCAGCCTCCGCCAGATCGAGCGAGAAGCGGAACAGCGAGCCTTGATCCACTTTTTTTCGCGCCTCGATTTGGCCGCCCAACAGCCGGGCCATGCTTTGGGAAATCGCGAGGCCGAGTCCGGTGCTGCCTTCGCGAAGCACGCCGGTTCCGGTTTGTTCGAAGGCGTCGAAGATGCGGCATTGGTCTTCCTCCGGGATACCGATCCCGGTGTCTTCGATCTCGAAAGTTAACCTCGTCAGGCCGCCGGGTTGCGATTCGCTGGTGACACGGAGATCGATCCGGCCCGCTTCGGTGAACTTGATGGCGTTGCCGAGCAAATTGCCGAGGATCTGGCGCAGCTTCGCCTCGTCTCCCCGCAAACCGGTGGGCAGGCCTGAGGCGCTCACCACAAACTCCAACAATTTGTCGTCGGCTTGTGGCCGAAACAAATTATCCAGCTGGGCGATCAGCAGGGAGGGGTCGAAAGGGGATTCGACAGCCTTCGCCTGGCCGGATTCGAGCCGCGACATCTCCAGAATGTCATTGATGAGGGTCATCAAATGGCCGCCACTGCGGCTGATCGCCTCGCAGTGCCGCAGGTGTCCCCCCGTGAGGTTGGCATCGCGCAAGAGCAACTCGGAAAAGCCAAGGATCGCATTCATTGGCGTGCGGATTTCGTGGGAGATGTTGGCGATAAAGGCGCTCTTCGCCAAGTTGGCTCTCTCCGCCTTCAGCTTGGCGTCAATCAGCTTGCACCGTGAGTTTTCGCGCTCGGTGATATCCAGGAGGAAACCGTCGCGGTAAACAAATTCGCCGACCTCTTCTGGAACGCTTTGGCCCCGCTCGAAAACATGGCGGGTCGATCCGTCTCGATGGAGGATGCGGTATTCAACCGTGTAGCCGTCGTCATGTCCGTTGCTCGCCTCGATCACGCCTCGGCGAAGGTCGCGATCCTCCTGGTGAACGAGGCTGGCCAGGTCGCGCACCCGATTGTAGACGAAGTCCGACGCCGGAAACCCAGTCAGGTCTTCAATCGGGTCGCTCATGAATTGTACCGTCCCGTGTTCGTCATGGAGGCAGCGGAAAACGGCTCCGGGAATGTGGCTTACCAAGGCGCGGAACCTCTGTTCGCTTTCCCGCATTCTCTGCGAGATTTCCTTGCGTTCGATCGCGCTGCGAATGACGTGCATCAGCATTTTGTCATCGATCGCCCCCTTTTGGAGGTATTCCTGAACGCCGAGCGCGACCGCCTGAAGGCCGATATGCTCGTCGTCATTTCCCGTGAAAACGATGACGGCAACGTTGGCAGGCGCGGCGGAGAGGATCGCTTCGACTGTCTCAATCCCCGAACTGTCCGGGAGGTTCAGGTCAAGCAGCACCAGGGCGTATTCCTCGCCACTCCCCAATTTCCTTTGCGCCTCGGCCCGGGTGGCGACCCGCGTGAGCTGAATCGGTTTGGTCCCGTCGTCGTGATCCCGCCACATCCGGGAAATATGCCGAGCGTCAATATCGTCGTCCTCCACCAGCAGGGCGCGCGTGGCCGACAACAGAACCGGCATTTTTAACTGCTGAGATTCGGGCAAGTTCATGATCCTTGGGGGATGGGATTGACGTCAGGGGCAGCCGCGGCCGGGAGCGTAAACCAGAAGAGGCTGCCTTTGCCCAAGGTACTTTGCAGGCCAATGACTCCGTCCTGCGCCTCGATCGCCAGCCGACAGAAGAACAATCCGAGTCCTGTCGAGGGCGCGCCACGGCATTCGGCGCTCTCGACCTGTCCAAACTCTTCGAAGATCTTGTCGTGGAATTCCGGCGGCACGCCGGCTCCGGTGTCGTGGACCTCCACGCAGATTCCGCCCTCCACCGGGCGGGCGACGATGCGAATCTCGCCGCCAGCTGGCGTGAACTTCACGGCATTGCCGAGCAGGTTTGCGAGGATCCTCTGGGTCAGGCCGGCGTCGCAGCGAGCCATGCATCCATCCGCCACATCGACGATCAGCCGTCGTTCGTTCAATACAAAATTCGTGGTGACGTAGCCAACAATATAGGTCAGGTCATAATCGCCGATCTGGACCGACATCTGACGATTTTCCAGCCGGCTCGTATCAAGCATGTCGTTAATCAGCGACTCCGCCACATTGGATTGATTGACGGCTCTGCTGAGCAATTCGGAAGACTCCGGATCCATCTTCTTGCTCGAATGGTTGAGCACGTAGTCGATCGCGCTGGCCGCCATGGTAATCGGGTTGCGGATATCGTGAGCGATCATCTGGATCAGGCTCTGGCGGCGCTCCATTAACCCCGCCAGCTCATCGTAGCGCGATTGGCGCTCGGTCCGGAGCCGGCTGGCGGCTACGTGAGAGTCGATTCGCGCTGAGACTTCGTCGATATTGCAGGGCTTGGTGATGTAGTCGACGGCTCCACACTCGAAGCCTCGCAATTTGCTATGGCTTTCGATCAAACAGCTCAGAAAAATGACTGGGACGTCCTCCAATCCTTCGATCGCTTTCAGTTGGCGGCAGGTCTCGTAGCCGTCCATCTCCGGCATATTGATATCCAGAAGGATGACTTCGGGTGATTCGAACCGCGCGGCATTGAGGGCGAGGGCACCGCTTGGGGCCTGCCGAACCCGGTAGGATTGTTCTTCGAGTCCCGCGCCAATCAGACGGAGATTGTCCGGATTGTCCGGATTGTCGTCCACCACGAGAACGTCCGATTTGAATTGGGGATTTGCGGTCATGGCTGGATGAGGAAGTTCAGGTAGAATCGAACGAATCCGGGATGATTTGTTGTGAATGAAGTAGGATCTCCACCAAGAGTGATTTCATATGGCAATTACCATATTTATGATAATTATAATAAAAGAGCGCTGCCGGTCAATCAGATTTCCCGGCCATTTCATGGCTACTCCGTTGTCCTTTCAGAATTGAGAGTGAAATAAAACGTCGCGCCTTGATCCACGTCCCCTTCAGCCCAGACGCGTCCGCCGTGCCGGGTGACGATGCGCTGCACGATGGCGAGGCCGACACCGGTACCTTCAAACTCGCGGTCGGTGTGCAGTCGCTGGAACATGCCGAAGAGTTTGTGGATATTCTTCTTTTTGAAGCCCGCGCCGTTGTCGCGCACAAAAAATACCGGGCATCCTTCTGCCCCAGCGTTACAGCCGATCGCGATCTCGGCCGGATCACGCTGGCGGCTGTATTTCACGGCGTTGCCGATCAGGTTGATGAACACCTGCCGCAGCATCGCCTGGTCGCCCGTCACGGTGGGCAAGGGAGCGACGTTCCAGTCGATGTTTCGGTTCGGCGCGATCATTTCCAGATCCCGGATGCTCTCCTGCACCAGTTCGTCGAGGCGGACGCTGCCGTCGCGCATCTCCGCTCGCCCCATCCGCGAAAACGCGAGCACATTTTCGATGAGTCTGCTCATCTTGACGCTCGAGTCCGAAATGACCTGTAATTGCTTCCGCGCCACCGGGGAAAGCTGGCCCGCGGCCTCCTCATTCAGGATATCCACATAGACCTGGATGTACCGCAGCGGCGCGTGCAGGTCATGGGAAACAGAGCTTGAGAACGAATCCAGTTCCTGGTTGGCCAATTCGAGTTCGACGGTGCGCTCCCGCACCCGGCGCTCCAGATTCGCGTTGAGCTCGCGAATTTTCTCCTCTCCCTGCTTGCGCTCGGTGACGTCGCGGAAGGTTACGATTTCCGCTGGCTCGCCGAACCAGTTTGTCTCGCCCATGCGCACGTCCACGATGGCGACCGATCCATCGGAATGCGGCACCTCGAGTTCCTGAGTCTCCACTGTCTCCAGCATGAGGCCGGGGTTCTGACCTTCGGCGGCGCGCGCGCCAAACATCCGGGTCGCTGCCTGGTTCGCAAACTTGACCACACCGTCCGCCTCCAGCACGAGGATCGCGTCCAGGCTGTTGTCCAGAACCCGCTTCAGATTCTCGTGCGCTTGGCGAGCAGTTTTCTCGGCGGCGGCGCACTCCACCGCGTTGCGAATCGCGCTGCTGATGGCGCTTTCCGGCCGGCCTTTAACGAGGTAGCTCTGCGCGCCCAGCTCGATGCATTTGACGCCTATCGCGGGGTCGTATTGGCCAGTCACCACCACGACCGGTATCTCCGGCCCGGCTTCCCTGATGTGCTCGAGGGTCGATAGGCCAAAGGAATCGGGGAGCCCCAGATCCAGGAGGATCACGTCGGGCGGCGCCGCTTCGATCGCCGCGAACGCCTTGGCGAGCGTGGCGGCGACCTGCACGGAAACGGAGACCGACTGGTCGCTCTCGATCCCTTCCCGGGCCAAGCCCACATCGCCCGGGTTGTCCTCTACGATGAGGACTTGGATCGTGAGCAGCTGCTGTCCGGTTTGGTTCATGCCGCCGGGGATCTTTCGGGCACCGGGTTTCGCGAATTCACGATCAATCGGTTGGGTTGCTTCAGCCCTCATCCCGCGTGCGGAAACTTGACCACGGTGAGCCAGAACGATTCGATCGCCTCGACGATCAATCCGAATCCGGCCAGGTTGACTGGTTTAGTAATATAGGCGCTGGCCTGGAGTTCGTAGGATGCACGGATGTCCCTCTCGGTCTGCGACGAGGTCAAAATGACCACAGGGATTCGCCTGAGCGACGCGTCCGCCTTCATCTCGGCCAGCACCTCCCGACCATTCTTTCCTGGCAGATTGAGGTCGAGCAACACCATTTCCGGCCGGAACCTTTCGGTTCGCAGGAAGGTCGTGGCGTCGACTCCATTTCTAACCAATCGAACTTCGTTCGGGATTTTTGACGTCGCCAGCTTATCCATGGTGAGATCCGCGTCCGCGTCGTTGTCTTCAACCAGCAGGATTTTGACAATGTCAGTCATGCCGCTATCCCCACGTTGACCTCGTCCGGAATCGAAAACAGAAATTGCGTCCCGGCTTTGGGGGCCGATTCCACCCAGATCTTCCCGCCTCCGCGCTCGACGATTTTCTTGACCTCAGCGAGCCCGATGCCGGTGCCATTGTATTGACCGCACTCGTGCAGCCGCTGGAAAATCATGAAGATACGGTCGTGCGCACTGGCGAAAATTCCCCGGACGTCGCCGGAAGGATCTTTAAAGATCGAGGCGTTGAACGACACCCGGACCTGCTTCCCGTCGCGCATCGCCAGGGTGAGCACGTAGTCGGTCACCACGCCTTCGCGGAAGGTTTCCTCGACCCCTTCGGTGGCCCGCTCGGCGTTCACAAAGTAATCGGCGAACGGCGTCCCGATGAGTTCCTCGCGGGAATATCCGGACATGCGGCCCATCTGCTCGTTCACGTCCGAGATCAGCCCTTCGGGATCCACCGTGATCAGCCCGTCCACGGAAGCCTCGATCAGACCGCGATTGTAAGCCTCCGATTCGCGCAGCCGGATTTCCAGCTCCTTTTGCGCAGTGATGTCTCGCGCGGCGGCGAACACGCCCTGAAGTTTGCCCTCGGCATCGCGGAAAGTCGACGCGTTGTAGGAAACAACCGTGATCGCGCCGGATTTGGACAACGCGGTCAGTTCGTAGTTGGTGACCTTGCCCTCCCGCAGCACCTGGCGGATGCCCTCTTCGGCGCGCTCCGGATCAGTGAAGTAATTCTTGAAGGCCGAACCGATGAGTTCCTCCCGCGGATAGCCCGTCAGCGCCGCCATCTGCTCGTTCACATCCGAAATCACCCCGACCGAGTCCGTGGTCATCAGCGCGTCGATGTTCGATTCAATCAGGGAGCGCGTGTAAAACTGGGTGGATTTCAATTCCTCAGTTAGTCGGATCTCGTCAGAAATGTCCTTGGAGATCAGAAGGAAGCCGGCCGGCTCGCCAGCGGAGTTCCGGCGCGGTGTGATCACGACGCTGGCGATGAAGCGATCGCCATTTTTGCGGACGCGATCGAGCGTCCCCTCCCATTTTTCGCTTTGCAGGGCGGCATCCAGGATTTCGCGAGGCAGTCCCTTCTCCACGTCCTCGCACACATGCAACATCGCCGTGTTTTCCCTGCCGACCACATCCTCCGGCTCGTGGCCGTAGAGCCGACGGGCACCTTCGTTCCAGAGGAGGATTTTCCCATCGAGGTCGCTCCCGATGATGGAGTATTCGGGGGACGATTCGAGAATATTCCCGATAAAGTCCAACGCCTGTTCAGCAGAGCCGACAATCGAGTTGTCGATCAGTTTCGTTGACATGAGTTGTTTGTTTGGATGGTTCGATCCGACCAGCTCATTTCTGCGCCAATCAACTAGGGTAAATCCCTGGCATCGGCCAACGTCAACGCCATGAGGGTAAAGTCAATATAAATACCATAATTACTATAATTACAGCCTTTCTTAAAAGCTTTCCGATTTTGCGGCGGACCAGCTTGCAGGAAGAGCAAAATCACCGAGCGCTCCGCCTGACCCAAGGCCGCCGATCCGCAGAAAATCCCGCCGAGCTGGGCCAGAAGTTCGTCAACGTTGACATGGGCGACGCAGCTCGTTTTTAGCCGTCAAACTTGCGCTTACAAATGGGTGTGAATGAAAGCGGTGGGCAAGGAGGAACGACACTCTTGTCTTTCACGGAGCCTTCGGCTCGATCACTTCGCGTTCGCTCTTGGTGAGTGGGGAGCCGCAAACTTTACGGTTACCTCAATCAGTCAAACATCTCGATTAAAAACCACGCGCAGTCCCGGCAAGAGTGACCCATCGATAGAAAGGATGCCGCGACTGAAATGGGGGCCAATGTCAGGGTGTGCCGGGCGGCTCAACGGTCGGCAGCTGCTGGATTCGTCTTTGCCCAGAAATAGGGATTGCAGACGCAGGTCTCTTGCCCGGTTTCGATGGTTTGCGCATCGCCGAAGCCGACTTCGGCGCCTACACCAGGTGTGGCTTATCATATCGGGAGTGCCTGATCAAATCGCGTTCCGTCGTGCTTAGCAAAAACCGCGCATCATTGCCGTGATCTTCATCATCGACTCGCAACATCCGGCTCGCCAAAATCCAACGGACGCATGGGCGAGTCCCTCCAATCCGGCGATCAGCGCGCGCCGCTCGGATCCGCTCGATAACATTCGCTACCATTTCCGCACAAAACCGCCGACTGGGTTTTGCAAAGACATCCTTCTCCAATGAAAATTCGAACATTTACCTACTTCTTCGCAGTTTGTTTAGCTACAAGCTCGGCCATCGCCGCCGACCTCACTCTGTTGAATGACGGCAAGTCCGATTACCAGATTGTCGTTCCGGATAAGCTGGAAACTTCGGCTCTGACCGAGTGTCTGAATCAAACCGCGCGGCTCGTGCAGACGGCGTTCGCGGCGAACGGCGCGGAAGTCGAGGTCGTGCTCGAAAGCGAGCGCGATGCGGCCAAACCGGCGTTGTTTCTCGGCGACACGCGGATTGCGCAAGAACACGGCGTTGAGGTGGCCAAGCTCCGCGATTGGAGCTACGTGCTTCGCGCAGTCGGTCAGGATGTGATCATCGCGGGCCACGATCACGCGGCCAAGGGCGACACCGGCAATCCGCGTCGGCCAAACTGGGATCGGGTGGGCACGGCGAAGGCCGCAGTGGATTTCGCGCGGGAATTCATGGGCGTGCGTTTTCTTTATCCGGAGGTTCCGCCCTACAATCCAGTTAGCCGAGCGGAGAAGGTGGATTTGTTAGCCTCGCCCGCGATCGAGTTTCTGCCGATGAAGACCATGCCGGTCCCGGCGGATTTGAACCTCGCCAAAACGCCGCTGCTGCGGCAGAACACGGCGCATCCGGCCGGCGGCGGGTTCTACGATCTGGCGCACAATCGGTTTCCGCGCGTTGACGAGGTCTTCGGGGGCCACACGTGGGAGCGCGCCGTTCCAATGGAGCTGTTCGGCGAGCATCCGGAGTACTTCGCGCTCATCAACGGCGAGCGGCTTAGCCCCGAGGGTGGGCGCGCTCAGTATTGCCTGTCGAATCCGGACGTTCAGGAAAAGATTTATCTCGATCTGGCGTCGTGGCTCGATCGCGGTTTCTCATCGGTCGATCTCGGCCAGCCAGACGGATTCCGCGAATGCCAGTGTGAGAAGTGCGAGAAACTTTACGACACCGGCAAGGACTGGAGTGAGAAGATCTGGATCTTCAATCGCGATGTCGCCGAGCGGCTGAACCAGTCGCATCCGGGGCGCGACGTAACGATGATGTCCTACATCCTCACCGCGACGCCGCCGAAATCCTTCAAGGCTTTTCCGGCGAACACCTGCGTCATGCTGACCGGCACAAACGAGGAAGACATCGCGCCATGGCGAGGCATCGACGTGCCGCGCGGCTTCACCGGCTATATCTATAATTGGTGCCCTAATCTTGCCACCCGCTACACGCCGATGCGGACGCCGGGCTTCGTCGAAACGCAGGTGAAGCGGCTCGCCGCCAATCGGATTCAATCGCTCTATCGCGACGGCCCGGGGCAACTCTTTGGACTCGAAGGGCCAGTCTATTATGTGATGGGCCGGATGTTCGACGACCCGGACAACAACACCGCGAAACTCCTTCTGCCCGAGTTCTGCGAAGCCGCGTTCGGCAACAAAAGCGCCGCCTTTTACATGCGTTCGTTTTATGATCAGCTCTACCACGCCATCGCGCTGTATTCCGATCATATTGGGACGCGATGCGACATTTGGACCTACCAGCCGCTGCCGGGCGAGGGACGGCCGCGCAAGACCGTGCAGGATCCGTTTCAGCTCATCGCATTTCTCTACACGCCGAATCTTCTTGCCGCGCTCGAAGCCGATCTTTCGCAGGCGGAAGCGGTAGCGACGACCGAAAAATCGAAGACGCGCCTAGCGCTGGTGCGGACCGAGTTTGAATACGTGCAGCACTTCGCGCGGGTCGTGCATCTCTATCAGGCTTACCAAATTCTGCCAGACGCCGGCTCCCGCGACCGGCTTCTCGATGCGATCGACGCCCGAAACGCGTTCATTGAATCGCTCTACGAAAAAGGCCGGCAGCAAGAGTGGTCCCACGTCCTTTTCCCATTCGCGGGTCACGACGCCAAGCATCTCCGACTCGCCTACAACGGCTATCAAGAGCCCTATGCGCATACCTGTTTCAACTGGGACACCGAAGCGATGCGCCAAGCGCCCGCGCCGGGCAAAAAGCGCCTGACCGTGAGCAAGACGACCGGTCCCGTTGCGCTCGACTCGCCGCAGTGGAAGGAAACCGCCGCCCACGAACTCACCCTCGTCCCGCCGCTGCACACCTTGCCGCGTCAGGCCTCGCTTCAGATGCTCTACGATGAGACAAATCTCTACATCCGCGCCGAAGCCGAACTAGAAGACGACGCACCCGCCGAGTTCCCGCAATGGAACCGCGATCGCCTCCTGACAAACCAAGAATCGTTCGACATCTACCTCGCCCCGCAAGCCGCGCGCGAGGAATTCTACCGCTTCGCCACCGGAGCCAACGGCGCATCGAAGTACGACGCCGTCAGCGGCTTCATCACCGACGTGATGGATCCGCGCCACGGCAAAGACGACCCGACTTGGAACGGCGATTGGCAGAGCGAAACCCGCGTCGATCTCGAAACGCTCCGCTGGCATGCCTTGATCACGATCCCCTTCAAAACCCTCGCCGCCGAACCACCCGCGCCCGGCATCAGCTGGCGTGGAAACTTCGCCCGGAATCACCTGCTCCCCCGCGGAAAAATCGACCGCGCGATCTGGTCGTCATCAATCGGAAGCGCGAGCATGGATGATCGCGCGGTATTCGGTGAGATCGTGTTTGAGTGAGATCGTGTTTGAGTGAGATCGTGTTTGAGTGAGATCGTGTTTGAGTGAGGATGCTGCTGGATCTGCTGAATCGCGCGACAGCTGCGTCGGAAATTCTGGTTCGTTGTGGAGTGCGTCCGGCTTGACGGCGCTTTGGCTTCAGGTGGGCGACGATTGAGGATAACGCGGGAGGTTACCACGGATCGACGCGAAAACGGAAGCCGAAGCTGCGGCGGGCCGCAGCACTCCATGTTTTGCGCAATTTCGGAGTGCGCCGGCTTGACGGCGCTTTCACTTCAGGTGGGCGACGCTTCGAGATAACGCGGGAGGTTACCACCGATCGACGCTTAAACGGAAGCCAAAGTTGCGTCGGGCCGCAGCACTCCATGTTTTTGCGCATCTTCGGAGTGCGTCCGGCTTGACGGCGCTTTAGCTACCGTTGCGCTACCTTGCCGCAAAAACGCTTCCTACCCACGAAACACATCGTATTCGTCGTAGACCTGAAGCTGATCGGTTTTGAACCCGTAGATCGTCCCAACTTGCGCATCCGTCGCGGTACGCTCGAACCAACCCGCCGAGCACCACGGGTACTGATTCGCCACCGAAACCAGACCGTGCTTCACCGCATTCTGATGTACGTAATTCAGCCTCGCCAAATAGGATTTCTCGTAAGTCAGCTGGGTTTCGCGAAAGTTGTGCCAGACTTTCCGACCCGCCGCATTGTCGAGTTGGTTGACGAATGCGGCGGTTCGCGTGTGCAATTCGCTCGCCATCGTCTTTAGCGACTCTGCGGATTCGTCGCCCTCGGGAGAATGACCTACCCAATGGTAGTGGTTGGAAAACACCGCCCATGCCTCCAGCCGCCACTCGTATTTTCTGGCGGTCGCCAGCAGTTGGTCGTGGAGAAATCGAAGACGCTTGCGGCTGCCGAACCGGTGAGCTTTCAGGTAAGTTCCAGCGGTTACGATGTAAGTTCCAGCTTCGCTCAAACGATGAACGGGCGCGTGTGGCCAGTCTGGAATGTCTTGGGGCATACTTTGCTTGTTTGGTTGGTTTTTGTGGAGTGCGCCGGCTTGACTGCGCTTTCACTTCAGGTGGGCGACGCTTCTGGATAACGCGGGAGGTTACCACGGATCGATCCGTCAACGGAAGCCAAAGCTGCGTCGAGCCGCAGCACTCCGACATCGTGATTGACCGATCGGTAGCAAAACGCTACCGTGCTCAAGCCATGAGCCAACCCGTCAAACTCACCGACGAACTCGTCCTCGAAGCGCGCTCCGTTTCCAAAATCGCCGAGCGCTCGATCGCGGGCCAAATCGAATACTGGGCGCAGCTCGGGCGCGCGATCGATCCGATTCTCCGCGGGGACCGGGCGCTGGCCCTGAAGCGCGCTGGAGAGGGCCGATCGTTGGCAGAGGCGATATCGACGGTCGATTCGGACAGCGGCAGGAAGCGGGTTCGCGACTATCTTGAGCAGACTCCTTTTCCGCACTTTGAACCGGCGCCGGAATCTCCGGGGTTGCTCTGGAAGATCGATGAAGATGGCTCGCGGACGCTCGGCAAATTCGTCAATCGCGAGTTCGTTCCAACCGGGAACTGATGGACTGGAAAACAAGTCTCGATGAGCGGCCAATCGTCGTGGCGGTTGCCGGTTCGAACGGAGCTGGCAAAACGACCTTCTTTCAGGCCCACCTCGCCGAAACCGGGCTGCGATTCGTCAACGCGGATGAGTTGGCGCTTGAGTTAGGAATTGGCGTCTACGAAGCAGCGGAAATGGCGGACGCGTTGCGCCGGGCGCTGGTCGAGCGAGGCGAGAGTTTCGTGTTTGAAACGGTCTTTTCGGACCCTGTTGGGGAGAAGGTGGAGTTCCTGAAGCAGCTCGTGGGGAAAGGTTATCAAGTGGCGCTGATTTTCATCCGGGTCGACTCGGTTGACGCGTCGAGACAGCGCGTCGCGATGCGCGTGATGAAAGGCGGGCATGATGTGCCGGATGAAAAGCTTGAGGCGCGATTTGAGCGAACGCTGGCGAATTTGGATCGGGCGATCGAAGCGTTGCCATTGGTGATCGTGTTCGATAATTCGGATCTTAGAAGTCCCTATCGGCTCGAAGCGGTCTACTTTGAAGGCGAGGCGCAAGCGATCGAATGATGAAGACAATATTTACATTTACGACTACCACGGTTCTGTTTCTGATCTTTTTCGGCAGGCTCGGTGCCGAAGTATCGATCAGCGAATTGGACGATCGCATCCGAATCGAGATCGACGGTCGGCTGTTCACCGAGTGGCGGCACAAGGATTGGGTGGCGCCGTTTCTCTATCCGGTCATCGGACCGACCGGCGAAAACATCACGCGGCATTTTCCCATGAAAGAGGGTATGCCGAGCGAAGATCAGGATCATCCGCACCATCGCTCGATTCGCTTTTCGCACAGCGACGTGAACGGGTTCAACTTCTGGTGGGTACCGCCGAAGGGGCGAACGGACCACACGGCGGAGGTTCGGCTTGAGAAAATCGAGAAGATGACGTCGGGCGCGACCGGCGAGCTGATCTTGACGAATCGTTGGCTCGGCGATGGCGAGTTGGTGCTGCGGGAGCGCGTTCGGCTCGCTTTTACGCCGCTGGCGAACCAGCAGCTGCTGATGGATTATGATGTCGAGCTTCAAGCGGTCGACACTCCGGTTGTCTTCGGTGATAAGCGGGATGGCGGCCTGCTCGCGCGCGTGGCGGGGACGATGAAGGTCGAGTCCGGCAAGGGCGAACCCGGCGGCGGGGCCATTCTCAACAGTCGCGGCAACAAGGACAAGTCGGCTTGGGGCAAACGAGCCGAATGGACCGATTATTCCGGGCCCGACCCGAGCGGTAAGACGGTTGGGATCGCGATGTTCGATCATCCCACGAACCTGAGATTCCCAACTCACTGGCACGCCCGGACCTACGGACTGATGACCGCGAATCGATTCGGCGCGGATCATTTCAAGGGAAACTACGAGGATCACAAGACCGTGATCTGCGCTCCCTCGGCTGGCAAAAACTGTCCTGCATGCGAATCGAATTCCGGCGCTTACACCATCGCTGCGGGAGAGACGCTGAGGCTGCGACATCGCTTCTACTTTCACCACGGTGACGCGCTAACCGGAAACATCGCTGAGCAATACGAGGCCTACACCGCCGACGCCGAGTCCGTGTTGTTGCGAATGCGCGCGCTGCATCAGGATCGCAAATGGGGGGAGCTGATCGAGCAATTCGGCGAGCGGGATTTCGCGTCGTCGTGGCCGGCTGAGTCCGCTAGTCAGGCGCTACAGCTTCGCGGTCAGATTTACTCGT
The DNA here is from genome assembly GCA_047620505.1 of Verrucomicrobiales bacterium. Lineage (GTDB taxonomy): Bacteria > Verrucomicrobiota > Verrucomicrobiia > Verrucomicrobiales > DEV007 > JBLHKS01. Next base: position 20,674 of record JBLHKS010000086.1, read on the forward strand.
TCACCAAAGATGGCGAGCGCGCCGATGCCGATCTTCAAGCGGCGCTGAAGCTGGTGCCCGACAACATGGCGATCTGGCTGATACTGGCCGAAAATTGCGTTCGCAACCTCAACGACGACGACCGGGCGATCGACGCCTACCGAAAGGTCATCTCCATCACTGGCCAGAACAACAAAGGCTGGCAGCCGCTAACCGCCACCGTCGGCCTCGCGCGGCTCTACACGGATAGGGTGAAGCTCGATGAGGCCCTCGCGGTCCTCGAACCCTACGGAGATCTGAGCGAGACGGCTGACAGCTGGCGCATTCGATTGCTCCGATGCCGTGGCCACATCCACACGGCCCGGGGCGACGAAGAGGCGGCGTTGGCGAGTTTTCGCGAAGCTCTCGAACTGGAGGCAAAGCCATGATTTTACGCACTCTCACGACACTAACATTCCTACTTGCTCACGCCGTTCTTCATGCGGCCGAGTCCGACGCCGCGCCGCTGTTCGCCGGAACCGCCAAGGTCGAAATCACGCCCTCCGCGGCAGAAGCCGTCGATCTTCTCGGGCGACCGCTGGGCCTGCGCGATCCGCTTTACGCACGGGTGCTCGTCTTGAAGAATGAGCACACCTCGCTCGCCATCGTTTCGCTGGATTTGATCGTCTTCGCCTCGGCAAAGGTGATCGATGAAGCCAAGACAAAGTGGGGCGTCGATCACGTCATCCTCAGCGCCACCCACACGCACGCGGCCCCGGCACCGCGCGGCCTGACCATCAATCCGCCCACCGCGCCGGACTGGACCCGCGGCAGCAAGGCCCCAGCCGAGCTCATCGACTGGCCGGGCTTGTCTGAGGATCCGTGGTATGCCGCGACCGAGCAGAAGGTGGTCGAGGCCATCGGGCAGGCGCTGAAAGACGCGTTCCCAGCCCGCCTCGTCAGCGGCAAAGGCGCTTTCGAGAGCGCCTACATGGCCCACAATCGCCGCCTCGTGCGCAGCGGCATCGTTACCGCGATGTGGGCAAATCCCGACCGACGTCCCACCAGTCCAATCGATCCAACCATCGGTGTTATCCGAGTTGAAGACATGGACGGCAAGCCGCGTGCATTGGCCGTCCAGTACGCCTGCCACCCAGTCGCGCTCATGGGCACTGGGGTCGTTTCCCGCGACTATCCCGGCGCGATGGTCGATCACATCGAGCAGGAACTCGGCCCTGAATGCATGGCCATGTTTCTCCAAGGCGCGTCCGGCGATCTCGATCCCTATGATTTGCACAATCTTCGCGGCGAGAACCGTTTCAACGTCTCAAAGCAGTCCGGTATTTCTTTGGCGAAAGGCGCCTTGCGTATCTCTTCGACTCTCGAAATGCAGCCCAGCGCTGCCGAGGCCACGATTCAGGTCAAAGAGAGCCTGATCACGATTCCCAACCGCGCTGGCGGCGGTTCAACCGAGGTCGGTTTGCTCAACGTCGTCATCAATCGGGACCTCGCCCTACTCGCCATTCCCGGCGAACCGTTCATCCAGCATCAGCTGGATTTGACCGCGCAATCGCCGATCAAAAACAGCTTCATCCTAGGTCTCGCCTATCACGGAAAAGGCACGCCCTTCGTCGTCTACATCCCGACTGCCCAAGCCGTGAAAGAAGGCGGCTACGGCGCCTCCGAATGCAGTTTCCTCGCCCCGGAAGCTGGCGCGTTGATGATTCGCGAAGGAGTCGCTCGCATTGCCACGATCTTGAAGCTGGCGCCCTAGCAGCTGCTGGCGGTCGATTTCGATCAGTTGACTTCTTCGTGCAGCCGCTTCAACCCCGCTAACCCACTGTCTTGAGGCCTGACGATTCCACTGGCCTTCTCCCAATTCGCAACTGTCGGCGGGCTGACGCCGACGGCTCGGGCGAACGCAGCTTTGCTCAACCCGTGCTTTTTGCGCAATCCAGCGATCGCTTTGCCAGTCGGCTTGAATGTGGCTTTGCTAGAACGCGCGACTTTGCGTTTACCACGTTTCAATTTGGCCTTGGGCCGAGCCTTTGGCGCCTCCTCAAGTTCGACGCCAAAGACATTTTCGAGGTCGTCCGCAGCGAGCGTCCGCCGTCGGCCACGCCGTGATCGAGACCCGCCCCCAGCAATCGCGCCTGCAGCTGCATCAGCCGTGATTAGCTCATCGTGATCGACGCCGCGAAGCACAAAAAGCAGTTCGGGTTGCGTGTCTAGCCGCGCTCCGATCCCACACATCACCGCAGCGATGTGCTTGCACATTCCGGCCCAGTCTGGGCAATCGCATTCGTATTGAATTTCGCGGCGCTTGGGAAACAAGCCCTTCTCGCGATTGGTAACCGCGGTCATGACCTCGTCGGAAAGTCTGCCCTGCAGCAACTCGATCAGAGAACCGATCTTGCCGGTGCAATCCTTTTTTAGCTGATTCCAAGTGGCCTGCTTCAAGGGCGCAATTTCAACCGAAACTTCGTAGAGTTCGGAGCCGGCCACATAGGCCTCGACCGCGCCCTTTTTGATCTCCAGATGGCAGACCGATCCGTTGCGCGCGTAAGTTCGCCCGCGGGGCAAGCGATTGCTGATGTCGCCAAACGAATCCAAGTGATCGCACCAGCCTTTGCCCCAGAAACTCTTGGCAATCGTCCGTCCTTCAATTTTGACCGGCTGGATGTCCTTCCCCTTTTTGCTAATCCTCTGCATTTCCAGAACGCCGTTCGCGCGCCGTTGCGCGACGGGCACGTAAGGAGCCCATCCTCCTCCGTAGTCGTATCTGCTCATGAATTTGTGGCTCGGTTAGTGTTTTTTCAGCTACACGGTCGCGCGCTCGATGTCCAGCGAGACCATTTCGAGAATTTCATCGTCGCTCAGTTCCGTAAGCGCCTTTTCGGCTCCGCCCTCAAGCAAAGCGTCGGCCATCTGCTGCTTGTCGAAAATCAGCGCGTCGATCTTCTCCTCGATCGTGCCGCGTGTGACGAATTTATGAACGAGAACGTTGCGCTGTTGGCCAATCCGAAAGGCCCGATCGGTCGCTTGATTCTCCACAGCCGGGTTCCACCAACGGTCGAAGTGGACGACATGCGATGCCGCGGTCAGGTTCAATCCAGTTCCGCCCGCTTTGATCGACATCACGAGGAACGGTGGGCCCACCGCGCGCTGAAAATCGGCAACTAACTCCGCGCGCTTTTTGACGGCCGTTCCGCCATGTAAGACCAAGCCGGGACGGTCGAATACCGTCGTCAGGTACTCGGCCAACGGATCGGTGATCTCGCGAAACTGGGTGAAAACGAGAACTTTCTCGCCACGCGACGCGATCTCCGTGCAGATCTCGCCGAGCCGCTGAAACTTCGAGCTGGCCTTCGGATCGTAATCGCCGTCTCCAGTTAGCTGGCTGGGATGGTTGCAAATCTGCTTGAAGCGCATGAGGTAACTCAGGACCAGTCCGCGCCGTTTCATCCCATCGCTGTCCTTTTCTTTGAAGGCTTCGGTCAGCGCGGTGACGCACTGTTTGTAGAGAGTCGCCTGTGGTTTCGCGAGGCCGCAGAAAGTCCGCATCTCGGTCTTTTCCGGAAGATCGGGCGCAATTCCCGGATCGGTTTTCATGCGCCGCAGGATGTAAGGCGAAATCAGATTTCGCAGCGGAGCATAACGGGAATGTTCTTTCTTGTTCAGCTCGTTGGCGAAGGATCTGAAGCGCTTGGCGGTTCCGAGAAGGCCGGGATTGATGAAGTCGAAGAGCGACCAGAGATCGCCGAGACGGTTCTCAACTGGTGTTCCTGTCAGGGCGATTCGCGCTCGGCAATCGAGGGTTTTGACAGCCTTGGTTTGCTTAGCAGAGGGATTTTTGATCGCCTGCGCTTCGTCGAGAATCACCCAGCCCCACCGGACCTCGCTCAGCCAGCCGAGACGGGAAATCATGCTGTAAGTCGTGATCACGAGATCCGTCTCGCGCAGCTTTTTTTCGGGGTCGGCGGCAATTTTCTCGAGAGTCGTCTTGGGAGTTTCCGAAGGGTGCGCGACGAAGAGATTCAAACTCGGCGCGAAGCGTGCGGCCTCCGCTTTCCAGTTTCCGACTAACGAAGCCGGAACCACGAGCAGAGAAGCGCGGTTGGTCGATTTTTTCCCCTTCCGCGCCACGGCCTCCTCTTGCCGCCTCAACAAAGCCGCGAGAACCTGAATCGTCTTGCCCAAGCCCATGTCGTCGGCCAGACAAGCGCCGACACCCAGATTCGCGCAGAGCCAGATCCAATTCAATCCAGCTGATTGGTAGCCACGAAGCTCGCCCTGAAACGCAGATGGAGTTGGTCCGGCCAGTCCGTCCGGAGAACGCAGGCCAGCCAGAGTCTCCAGCAGCTGCTGACCCGGCTCGACCAACGCCCACGGCGCCGAATCTCCGATCTCGCCGTCGCCCTTCAGATCGGCAGGCGCTCCCGCGAGCAGCCGCATGCCTTCGATGAACGAGACGCCACCTTCCCCAGCCTCCTGCGCGACATCCTGCCAATGTGCCAACGCCTCGCGCAATTTCTCGCTGTCGACTTCCACCCACTCGCCGCGCAGAAGAACGAGACCGTCCTGACTTTTCAACAACGCCTTCGCCTCCGCAGCCGTCAGCTGCGTGTCGCCAAGCGCCAGTGACAAGCTGAAATCCAGCAGCGCGTCTTTTCCAAGACTGGAGCCTTTCGGCTTGTCGAGCGTAACCGAAACCCTCGGTCGCTGCCGCTTGCGCCACCAATTCGGCAGCAACGCCAGCAGTCCGCAGTCTTCGTAAATAGGGATCTCGGTCAGGAACGCGTGAGCCTCCGCTGGCGTCCAGACCAGTGGATGGAAGATATCACCAGTCTCCACCAGAGCGGCGATCAGTTCGCTTCGTTTGGCGGCATCGTGCAGCGGAGAAAGCAACTTCAGCAGCTCCGGCTTCCGGCGAGCGCCAGCGTATTCCTCCAGCGCCTTTCCTAACGGAAGTCGTCGGACGCGGCCGTCACGAGTCAGGCCAGCCGCGTAAGTCGCCATCACCGCAAACGGAAACTCCTCGTCGCCCTTGTTCTCCGCAAGGTGCAGCGTGACCCGCCCGACGCGCGACCACTGTGGGGCGTATGTATCCAGAAACGCGCTCAAACCACCGCACCGCCCTGCCTGATCGACAGCCCAATGCGTCAGGCGCTCCCACAGGCTACTCAACCCATCGAGGGTCAGATACTCAGCCCCGGGCATCGGAGGCGCGTTCAAAACCCACTCCGAAAGCTGAGGCTGATCGGGCGCCTCAAGCTCGCCCGGCGCGAACGCTTCGTTCTCCGGCAAATGACAAAGTCGCCGCAGAAAATCCGCCGCTAGATCTCGCCAATACCCGATTGAAGGCCTCGCATCACGCGGGACCTTCGCCGCTGCCAACGCAAAGAGCCCCGCCGCTTCGTCCTCTGCGAATCGAGCCGCGACTCCGGCGGCCCACCGGACATCATCCGAAGACGCCTCCACCACCAGCACGCCGTCTGGAAGGAGGCGTAATTCGAAGTCTAAGTGCTCAGATTTCACCTCGTAGCGATCAACTCTAACAGAGTCATAATATGGAAAATCTCAGCGGCCACGATTGGATGTCAATCTTCAACATCGCTTCTGAAGGTCAGTCGCCGTGATGGCGGTGCCACGCCTGGCGCCGCGGAATTCCTCGAAGATCAAGCGGAGCGCGTCGCCTTGATCCGGCTGAAACAGTCCGGCAATCCAGAAGGTTTATGGGACTTCACACTTTGTCACTCCAAGTGAAGCGAGGCATCGACAAAAACCATTCGAAATGCGACAGCAAATGGCGGAGTCGACCGGCTTCACCAATGAATAAATTGGTTAATCAACCCCACCCTCACTCCAGAATCCGCGCCAGATAACGCAATTCCTCGCTCACGTTCTCTTCCGGCAGCAGCGTCTCGGCGACTTCCGCGCGCAGCAGAATGCGGAAGCGTTCGCGCAGGCGATAAAGTTGAGTCCGCACCGCTCCGGCGGATTCGCCCAGCGTGGCCGCCGCGTCTCGGAGGCGCGTTTCGTCATCGCCAGTGAGCTGCGAGCGCAGCAGCTCAAAAACCTTGCCCTGCCCTTTGGCTTCGGCTTCCGACCGCAGCGTTCCCAGCGCGCGGCTGAGGATGGACCATGCCCAATCCCGATCGAAAGCGGCGTCACCAGTTTCGGCAGCTGCTGGATCTTCGATCGGGCCCGCACCGGTTTCGAGACGCGCGAATTTGACATCGCCGCCCCGTTTCTGCGCCGCGCGATGCTTGCGGGCGTCGCTCAGGTGGCCTTTGAGTTTGCTGAGCAGAAACGTCCGCATTTTGCCGAGTTCCGGATCCGCGACGCTAAGCCAATCGCGTTCGGAGAGTTTGGCGAAGAAGTTCTGCAGCAGGTCGTCCGCGTCATCCGCGCCCCAGCCGGACCGGCGGATGTGGCCGAGCAAGGGCGCGCGGTAAAGCCCGTCGAACTCGCTCCAAGCCGCGTCGCGCTGCCGCTCATTCGTCGCCGCGGCCTGATGAATCAGGCTCCAGCGTGTAGGTTGGAAATTGGCGGGCATGATCTTGGTAGCGGTGGCTTCCAGCCGCCGTCGTATTCCATAGATTTAAACGGCGGCTGGAAGCCACC
>JBLHKS010000087.1:0-27207 GCA_047620505.1 Verrucomicrobiales bacterium
CGGCACCCAGAGCAGATCTTTCCCGCCGATTCGAAACAGAGCCTCGCAGCTGGTTCCGGTAGCGCTCGGGATTGAACGCGACGATGTCCGTCTCACCAGGTTGGTCGACACTCGGCTTAGCTCCCGGCTTCATCGGCGCGACGGCTTCCCGCGGTGCTGTGATCGGAGTCGGAACCATCGGCGCATTCGGCTTAGGAGCCGGCATCATCGCAACAGGCTGAGTTGATTCGGTCGCCTCCGGATTTTTTTGCGGCATCGCGTCTTCGACGTCCGGTTCAGCTCGGTTGCGGCTTTCGATCACCTGGAGATCGTCCGCGAAACTCGCGCGAACCTTTTCCGTGTCGATCTTCGCCATTTCGACCGGATCGGGAGCCCCGCCTTCCTCGCCCACTTCGAGGTCAGTCGCCTTTGCGTCTTCCGAATCGGACTCAGCCGGCTTATCCAGAAAAGTCTGACTGCGAACCTCGAAAATCGGCGTCTCCTTCGGTGCGGATTTGACCGGCATCGCCTCGGTCACCATCTGCGGATTCGTGCTTTCGGCCTGCGGCGGCAGAGGCGTCGCCTGAGGCGCGGGCGGTCCGCCAGCCGGAGCAGCTGCTGATCTCGGCTGCACCTCCTGATCTTCCGGCGCGTCGACAAACCGGCGTTCTCGAAGCGAGACTCCAGGCAAATCTTCACCCTCTTGACTCGGAACTGGCGGAGCGTTCGGATCGACCACCGGGTTGTCCGTCATCGCGATCGAATTTCGATCGGACACGAACGGAGCTTTCTCCGGTGCGACTAGCGATTCCTGATCTGGAAAAACGTCAACCGTCGGCCGCACCATCGGCTCAGGCGGCGGGACTTGGACAATTTCAGTCGGAATCAGCTCTTCGAAATTGATCACCACCTCGTTAGGCAGCTCCTCCTCGGGAATCTCCTCCTCTTCTTCCACTACCTCGGCAATGCGGTCGAGGTAAACGAGGTAGCCGCCAACGGAAAGAAGCGCGATCAAATGGACGATCGCAGAAACGAGCAGAACGCCGCCCCCCGTAATGAGATTGCGGGCTAGCGGATTCGGCCGTTCGGCTTGAGCCGGCTGCGGTGCTGCGTTCATCGATTCCGGCGTCAATTATAACCGGAATTCCGCAATGCGACTCATTTTTTTCCACGACTCTGAGTCTTGCGAGCGAAGTGAAAAAGATACTGCTGAGCGTAGCCGCCAAAGGGGCCGAAGTGCTTGGCGACAAAGGTTTCAAGCTCCTTCCGAGGGACTTCGCCGCCGTCAAAATAGCGATCGCGGAGCACCCGCTCGATCCAAACGTCGATCGGAAACGCCTCAAGCCGGCCATAGCCGAAAAGCAGAACGCAGTTGGCGATCTTCTCGCCCACGCCATGGAAATCGCACAGAAACGCGCGCGCATCCGCGTCATCCAGATTCTCCGCGTCCTCCAGACTGGCCTCGCCGCTCGCAAGGCGCCGAGCTGTTTTGAGCAGGCCAACCGCGCGGTAGCCCGTCCCGCATTCGCGCAATTTAGCTTCGCCTGCTTTGACGAAGGCCTTCGGCGTTGGGTAGGCGAAGACCGTTTCTCCATCGAGTTCACGCCGAACTCCGAACCTCCGCCGAAGCTCCAGGGAGATCTTTCGGATATGGGCAACCTGCTTGAGCGAGGAGGTGATAAAAGTCGCCAGGCATTCCCAAAGTGGCTGGCGGAGAATTCTCAGACCCGGGCAGAACGCCACGGATTCGCGCAGGATTTTATCCTTCTTCGGAAACGATTTTAGGACAGCCGCGTGGTCTTGCTCGAGCCGAAAATAGCGCCTAACGGCATTCTTCATCGCCGTTGGCCAAACCAGCAGCTGCTCGCCGCGCATTCGAAGCCTAACCGGCTCATCGCCGATGCATCCGATGAACGAACCGTCGTCCAGCGCGGTCCAGTGGAAAACCTGGCCGGAGTCGAGAGTCTCAGCTAGGTCAAAATTCGGCGCAGGAATCGAAGCAGGCAAGTTTGAAGCGTCGAGTAGACAAATCAGAAGTCAAACGTGTCCGATTTACACTTTACCCAAGCGGTTGACGGCTGATATTGGGCCGTGGCTAAAACCTACGAGTTTCCGAGACCGGCTTTGACCGTCGACTGCGCGGTGTTCGGTTTCGACCTTGAGAAAATCGAACTGCAGGTCCTTTTGATTCAGCGCTCGGCACCTCCGTTCAAAGGGAAGTGGGCGCTGCCAGGCGGTTTCGTCGATGTCGGCGAAACGGTCGAAACTGCGGCGCGCCGGGAGTTGGAGGAAGAAACCGGTTTGATCCTCGGTTCCCTGGAACAGCTCCAGACTTTCAGCGAGCCGAAACGGGATCCACGCGAGCACGTCGTAAGCGTCGCGCATTACGCGTTAGTCAGCTTGATCGACCAGAATGCAGAAGCCGGTTCGGACGCGAAACGGGTAGGCTGGTTCAGCGTCAGCGAGCTTCCGGCGCTCGGATTCGATCACGGCAAAATTCTCTCACTGGCGATCGCGCGGTTGCAGGCCGAAATTACTCGTCAGCCGATCGGATTCGCGCTTTTGCCGAAAAAATTCACCCTGACACAGCTTCAAGAACTTTTCGAAACGGTCCTCGGACGGAGTTTCGACAAACGTAATTTTCGCCGAAAAATTCTTAGCTTGGAGGTTTTGAAAAACCGCGGTGAAATCAAGAAAGGCCCGGCTCGTCGCGCGGCGAAACTCTTCAGCTTTGATCGAAAAGCCGGCTCACGATTTCAGTTCTGAGAACCGCGGTTTTCACTTCCGTTTTCCAAAAGGAAACAGCAGACGTTTCTCTTCCGGATTCTGCTTCTCGCGTTTATTCGGAAACAGCGTGTTCGGCTTTTCAGAGCGCTCAAAATCTTCCTGGTCGCGGTTCTGAGTCGGCATCCCAGCATTCGGGAAAGTCTCAGCAGCATCTGCGCCGACCTGAGTTCGATAATCTTCATCGAGGCTAGCGTCGATCAGCTGGTCCTTACCATTGACGACAACCGGCTGGATGAAAATCAGGAGCTCACTTCGAGTGACGTCGCGCTCCGTCTTCCGAAACGCGTTTCCAAGCAGTGGAATCCGGCTGGCAAGCGGAACGCCGTTGATGGTCTTGTTGTCGGACTCGGTGATAAGGCCGCCGAGAACGATTGTGTGTCTGTCAGGGACGGAAATTGTCGTGGTCAGCTCTTCGGTTGCGATGACCGGCACGTTGTTGCCGGAAACCAGCTGATTGCCGACGACTGTGTCGTTCACCTGCGCGATTTCGAGGGTAACTTCGTTGTCGGCGTTGATCATCGGAATCACTTCGAGCTTCAGGACGACGTCCTCAAAAGTGATCGTGGTGTTGAGGGTCGCGTTGGCGGCTCCGCCGGTTGCGTCGGTGATCGTCTGGCTTGGAACCGGAATCCGCTGACCAGAAGTGATCGAGGCTTTCTTGTTGTTGAGCGCAGCGAGGACGGGCCGAGACAGGACTTTGAAGCGGGTCGTCGTTTCGAGCGCGGAGATGAAAACCCCGGCTCTTTCCCCAAGCGCGCCGTAAACGTTCAAACCCGAAGCCGGTCCAAACGAATTGGTTATCAGGTTATCGCGAATGTCCGAAATGTTTCCGTTCGTGATGATGTCTTCGTTGCCGATCAGGCTGGCGGCGAGGCCAGCGGCGTTCGGATTGGCAGCGTTGAAAGCTTCAAACTCTTGAAGGTAGTCGACCCCGAGATCAAGATTGTCTCCGAGCGTGAGCTGACCGATGACCATGGCCAGATAAATCTGTGGGGGCCGTCGGTCGAGCTTTTCGAGTAGATTTTCGACGGTCTTTTTGGCTTCGTCAGTGCCCATCACGATCAGGACGTTCGCCTGTCGATCTGCAATCAATCGCGTCTTCCCAACAAGCACGGAAACCGGAGCGACGTCGTCAATCGGGAATTCGAGGCGGTCCGCAGGCTGACCATCGGTAGTACCGGCATCGGCGTTCTGGACGAAGCGCGATTGCTGACTGGTGTCGGAAAGTCCAGTCAACGCGGTTAGCTGCGAGGAAGCAACGGGCGTCTGTTGGGTGTTGAGCGTCCGCCCGCCCGGCAGCTGGGTCTGGCCAGTTCCGGTGTCCATCAGAATGTCGACGACGGCGGGCAGAATGTCCGAAACTTTGACGTGCATCAGCGGGCGTTCGAGCGGCTCCTCTTCGGGCGCTGGCTGATCGAATTCCTGGATCAAATTGATGATAAACGCAAAGTCATTGGGCGAGGCCTGAACCATGATCCGGTTGAGCCGGTCATCCGCGATCAACTGCGGCGCGGGATCGCTCGAAGTGCCAAGCGCCTGACCTTGATTCTGATTATTCGTCTGCCCGCTTCGCTGATTGGAGTTCTGCTGCGGTTGGGAGCGTTGCGGTTGGTTCTGCTGAGGTTGCGAGCCTGTAATCGTCCGGCCCAGCTCGGCGATGCGCTGACTTTCTTCGTAACGCGCGTCCATCGCGGCTTGGATGATCTGAGCGACCGTGTTGGAGTCGGCGTAGGTCAGTTGAACGAATTCGGTCATGAGCCGTGCCTGGTCGGGCGCGACGTCGATGATGTTCTTCATTTTTACGAGCTTACGAATCAGGTTCGCGCTTTCGGTGACCAACAACCCTGGCGGCGAGACGACCGGGGTGATTCGGCCGTAAGGATTCAGCTGAACATGATTGGTCATGATCGTAGCCGCGTCTTCCGGAGCCATGTAATCCAAGGCCATGAAGTAGCCGATCAGCGCTTCGCCAAGCGGGAGGTCGGCTGCGTCCGTGTAGAGAAGTTCGCCTTCGTTAAAATTGGAGGCCGGCTGATTCGCGGCGCGGGCGAGCATAATTTTAACCGTGTTGCTCTCTTCATCGTGAATCACGACGTAGCCATTGATGATCAGGGCCGCTTCGATCAAGCGAATCGCCTCGGCCTGGGTGACTTCATTCGGGGTGACGAGGCTGACTTCTGGACCGCCGTAAATCGAGCTGTCTTTGATGACGACTTTGCCCGTCAGCTGCTCGTAAAGCGGCAGAATTTCGGCAACTGCGCCGAGCGGAATCGAAAGCGTCACCGGCTGATCGCCTTGGCCGGGGCCTCCCGCCGCGCGCGGATTCGGAAAGCCCTGAGGCGGGCCCGCGCCTGGCGGTCTAACTGGTCGTTGCCCGCGGTCGGGTCCAGGGCCGTTCGCGTTTGGATTCGGGTTGCCTGGACCTGCTCCATTCGGGTTTGGATTTGGGCGAACTCCATTTGGAGGAACAGGCGCTGGGGGAGCGGGTGGTGCCGGTGCTGGATCCGCGTCTGGCGGGTCGGCATCCGGCGACGCCGCGTCATCCGGTTCGGTTTTTGCTTCAGCGTCAGGCTCAGCAGCTGCTGGCGGCGGATCAGCATCTTGTGAAAAAGCGACGCCGCTCCAAAATGAAACGAACAGCGTTGCCGCGAGGCAACAAAAGAGACGGCAAAGCCGCCCTGAAAAGGTGATCGAGCGCATGGTCTGTTTGAGTTCGATCCAGTCTATCGACGGTCTCCGCCTTTCCCGCCATCGGTGATCCGCTCGACTACTTTGTGAAATTGTCCCCGCATTTCCTCCCGAGTGATGTTGGGATTTTCTTTACGAATCCGCGCCATGTGCTCGCCGAGTTTCTTGCGTTGCTCATCGTTCAATTTCTGCAGTTTTGCCATGACCTCCGGAGGCGGGCCCCGGTGTTCTCCGCTTGGCTTTTTTTCACCGCTGCTCGGCGATCCGCCCGCTGGCCGACCTCCTTGAGGCTTGATCTGACGTTCATCAAATCGAACCTGCACGCTCGCTCCTCCAGCGACCAGAATGTTCGCGGTCATCTTTGCCAGATCACTCGGGTTGTTCGGATCGACATCGACGCTCTCCATTTTCCAACCCTGCGGATTGGCGACTTCGCTGACGACGTAAATTTCCTGGCTCTCGGTGTCTCTCACGGTTGCCGTGGTTAGCTCGCCGAAATTCATCACGCCGGTCAAAACCAGCGAATCCGACAAATTTAGCGATCGGGTGAACGGCGAATTGGATCTCAAATTGTCGAAATCCTCCGTCTTCACATCTTCGGGCGCGCCGAGCAAAAGTTGAGGTTGGGACGAGCCTACTTTGGGATCCTCGGCGTGACTCGCGGCGAACGGAATCAGCATCAAAGAGAGAATCCACACAGCAGCTGCTGGCGACCAGAGTTCGTGTTTCATGGCGATACGGTCAGTTTCGAAGAGGGATCGTCCGGGGACGGTGTTTCGGTTTCGGGTTCCGGAGTCGGCTCCGGTTGGGTTTCAGGATTTGCTTCGGGGTCAGCATCCGGATCGGGCTCCGTTTCCGGTCCCGGTTCTTCCGGAGTTTCGACAACGACGCCTTGTCCTTTAAGCGCAAACCACCGCGCAAGCACGAGGTTGCATTTGGCTTGCGGTTCTTTTTCCTTGGATTTTGTGTCGAGTTCGATCTCGAGATATTTGACCACGGTAAAAGTCTTCGGGTCCTGCATCGTCGTCAGCCAATCGGTCGCTTCCACGAGATCACCCTCGATATTGACCTGGACGGAAACTTCCTGATAAAACGCAGTCGTCCGGGATTCAAGAATGCTCGTGCGAGGAAGCCGGAGCTCGCGTTCGTAAGCCTCTTCCTGCAATTCTCCAATCAGCTGGGCACCTGCCCGGCTTGAGGACGCCATCGCGGGCAAATTTTCATCAAGCCATTGGTTTCGGTCAACCCATTCGGCACCCCGGGTCAGCCACTTCTGCTGCTCTTCATTTTCTGCTTGGGCGACTTCGAATTTCTCCTTGCTGGCGCTGCGAACGCCAAGCACAAAATTCCCCACGACGAGATTCGCCATCGTGAAGAGGACGATGACGCAAACGATCAGCAGGAGCCGTTCTCTGTCAGTTGGCGGACGCATATTTTCCGACGATCACGAAGGTCGCGGTCTTGTTTTCTTTTACATTAGCTGCCTGAGGCTGTTCCCACGAATAACTCGGGAGGTCAGCGTCTGCATTCAGACTCTCCACGAATCCAACGACAATCTCCGGGCCGCTTGCGATGCCCTCAATCCTGATTTCCCGGTCCTTGGATCTGAATTCACGAATCACGATGCCTTGGTCTGGCATGATTCGCGTGATTTCGTCGAGCTGAATCATCGGATAGAGCTTTTTATCGTATGCCGGAACAAAAATTTCGGCGCGGGCCTGCTCGGTTTTGATCATCAACACCCGACTCTTGCGAGTTGAAACCTGCCGCTCCAGCCGGTCCGTTTTTTCCTTGAGAGCAATCGTCGTCATCGCGACGAAAACCGCGATGGCCGAGTAAACGAGAATTCCGAGGAGCACCGCAAACCGGATTTTCTGGGCTCGTCGGGATTTGGCGAGCGCCGTCTGGATCGGAATCGGAAGAAGCGGCGAGCTGGCGTCTTTCGCGAGGCGCGGATCCGGATCAGGCCGACGGGTGAAATCGACCGCCATCGTAAACTTGCGCTCCAGATTATCGCGATCTTCCGGCAACACATCGGTCCAGATTTCGAGCGTCACCCGCTCTGGCAACTGCCCGGCACCCTGAAGGCTGAGAATCGTCAAATTTACCTCCTGAAAGAAGGCCTGGTTGAACTCGGTTCCGCAGTTCAGGATCTGGGAAAATGCCATTCGCCCGTGTTTGCCAGCGGCCAACACCAACCGATCGTGCTGTCGGAAAACAACCACCGCATGGTCGTGAATCGGGAACATCCGAGCGGCCGCAGTGTAGGCCTGGGCCTTTTTAACGCACAAATCTTCGTTAAAATCGTGCGTCAGGACGTCCACGCTGAGAAAGCTCCGTCCCGGCTCACGCTCCAGAACGTGGTAGGCGAGAACGGTGTTTTCCGGACCACCCGGCGCGAGTCCCTTCATTTCGACCTGCGCAAACGCCATGTCACCGAAGAGCGTGTGATCGGCAGTCGGCAGCTGCATCGCGACCGAGACGCAATCCTCTGGCGAAAGCCCGATGACTGCGTCGCTCCCTCCGCTTGGGAGTTCGTCGAGCATATCCACGGTTTTGAGGAGCCGCGCTTTTCGGCGCGTCCACTTCCAGATTTCCCAACCGCGGCTAGCAGCGGGAATCGCGATGATGCAGTCTGATTTCACCCGGTATCAAAAGAGCCGATTCAACGCCGTTAAACACGGTTGGTTGCGGGCGGAATTACCAGTCGATTGGCCTCGGGCTCAAGCCGGATTTTTCGCAACGTAGATCGCGGAAATTCCCCCGCTGAGCGGAATCCACTGCGTTTCCTCAAATCCGGCTTCGCCCAGCAGCTGCTGCATCGCCGGGCCGGAGGGAAAACGCTCAATCGAGTCGGACAAATATTCGTAAGCCTGGCGGTTCTTCGCGAGGAGCCCGGCGACTTTCGGCAGAATACGGTGGAGATAAAATCGATACGGCCCGCGCAGGATCGCCGCTTTCGGGAGCGAGAAATCCAGAATCACGAGATTTCCTCCAGGTTTCAGGACTCGTCGCATTTCTTGAGCCGCCCCAAGCCAGGATTCCATATTTCGCAGCCCGTAGGCGACGGTCACGACATCGAACTCGGCGTCGCCAAACGGAAGATTCATCGCGTCCGCTTCGATCGTGTTTTTGACTCCAGCTTTCCGCGCGACCTCCAACATTTCCGGGCAGAAATCGGCTGCGATGATCTCTGCCTCCGGACAGCGCTTTTCGATCGCGAGAGCGAGATCGCCCGAGCCGGTCGCGAGATCGAGGACCTTTTCCGGCTGGAAACTCTCGACGATTTTCGCTACTCGGCGGCGCCAGAGAACGTCGATCCCCAAGCTGAGCACGTGGTTCGTGAGCACGTAGCGGGGCGCGATTGACGAAAATGCTGCACGAACGAAAGCGGGATCCTGAGACATCAAAAAACCTTACGTTTCAACCGGCAGGTGCGCCGTAAAAAAATGAGCGAGCGTCGAGGATCACAGCGATGTGGAAATTCGGTTTTTTGAGAAAAAACGCAGGAAAATAAAAATTTTGTTGCGGTTTCCTGAGAATTTAGTAAAACTTAACTAAATTTCCCAGCCCAACAAACCCAACCACTCCCGGACAAAATGAAAAAACTAGCCAGAATCAGCCTTGTGCTCTTCGCCGGCGCGCTGCTTACCCTGAGCAGCTGCACCTCGAAGCGGGGCGCAAATCCTTACGCTCAAGCTTCGAATCAAGGGTCCAACCCCTACAGCAGCTACCCAGCAACCTACGGCGCGAATCAGCCGACGAATTACACCCAAGCGGCTCCCCAAGGCGGCGGCTACCCGAGCAACACCGACTACGTCGACGTTCAGCCGGTTCAACAGCAGCAGCCCACGAACGGCGGTTACGTCCAGCCTCAGCCGCAGCCCCAGAATAATCCGTACGACACCGGCGTTAACCCGTATGGAAACCAGGGCGGCTACACAAATCAGCCCGCTCCTTACGTTCCGCCAGCTCCCTCGCAGCCGACGAGCTACACTCCAGCTCCGCCTCAGCAGATGACGCCCGTCAGCGGTTATCGCGGAACTTACACGGTCGTCAAAGGCGACACGCTCTACAGCATCGGCCGCCGTCACGGCACTACTGCCGATGCGATCATGTCAGCGAATCGATTGTCCTCGACGCTGATTCTGCCAGGCGAGTCCCTCAATATTCCCTGAGTTTTTCAGCCACATAGAATTTCTTCCGAGGCCGGAGTCGAAAGACCCGGCCTCGACTTTTTGGTGAAGTCAGGCTCCTTTCCTCATGCCTGATTCTGCCCTCAAAATCCGCCCAGCAGCTGCTGACGATGCCGATGTCGTTTTCGACCTCCTGATGCAGCTCGCCGTCTACGAAAAGATCGAGCACATCGTCGAAGCCACCCCGGCCCTGCTCGCCGAAACGATGTTCGGCCCAAATTCCCACGTCGAGGTCCTTCTCGCCGAAATGGATGGCCAGCCAGCGGGCGTCGCCGTGTTTTTTCTGAATTACTCGACCTTCATCGGTCGATCCGGGCTCTACCTCGAAGACATTTTCGTCCCCGAGACCCATCGCAAACAAGGAATCGGCAAGTCCCTTCTCCGCGCCGTCGTCCAGATCGCGGCTGAGCGAGATTGTCGGCGAGTCGACTGGTCGGTCCTCGACTGGAACGAGTCTGCGATCGGCTTTTATGAGTCGATTGGCGCGAAAATGCTGACCGAATGGCGGATCATGCGAATGAACACCGCAGCCATCAAACAATTCGCCGACCAAAACAATACATAGGAAAAGATTTTTAAATTATCTTGATTAATTATAAAAACTAGATTATACCATCGCCACTGTAAAAACTGGCGATGAAAATCACAATAGCACTCTCCATCCTTATCGGGTCCGCCTCCTTCGCGTTGGCCGACGATTCTCTCGTTGTCGAAACTAAAAGTTCGGCACCAGCTCCTGCGCCGTCGACCGCACCGGCTCCTTCCCCGACTTCGGTTGGCAAAGAAGTCATGGCTCCGATCTCCACACCCTCTCTTGGTAAGCAGGTGATGGAGCACATCGACGAAATCGAGGAAAAGAAAGGCGGATTCGTCGAAGTCGGTGCTGGCCTGCTCTGGACCGTCGACGGCGACTTCACCAAAGCTTTTAAAACGAGCGTCGATAAAACCAATTTCGGCGCAAAGGAGGACAAAACCGCCGCCAGCCTAAACGGATTGTCGTTCGATGAAATCTTCGGCGAAGCCCACTCGTTCAGCGCTCGATTCGGCCGCGCTTTCGGCAAAAAGAACCTCTATCTCCGTATCTCCCACACCGAAGCCAGCGGCGGAACTTCCCACCTCGGCGAGATCGGCGATTGCGATCTTTTCGGCAATTTCGGCAACTACTCAGATTGGGGTGTGCTCGTTGGTTTCGAGCGTCAGTTGAACGAAGCCGGTCGGGTCAGCCCGTATTTCGGCCTCGAAGCCGGCGTGCGATTCGTCAGCGGTGTTGACGTCGATTTCAGAGCCGAAAACGGCCACCACGGAATGGATTTCAACAACGTCGGGTTTTACGAAGACAGCGTGGTCTTCTCAGCTGAATTCGTCGTCGGCGTCGACTTCGACGTGACGAACAACTTCGCTCTCGGCGTCGAAACCGGTCTCCGTTACCAGTCCGGCCTCGACGAAGACGATTCCAGCCTCTCCAATTTTGGCCTAGAAGACCTCAACAACGCCGGAAGCGATTTCCTCGGAATTCCGGTCATGGTCACCGGCACCGTCAGTTTCTAATCCGTTTATTTGTAGTCTGATAGACAGCAGGGCCCCCCTCGCGATTTCCCGGTGACGAACGCACACCACGCCCGTTAGCCACACGCGAGCCCACCCCCCCCTGAAAAGAAAAGACCGTCCTGGGACCCAATTCCCTCGGCGGTCTTCTCCTTTTCAGAGCGCGCACTTTTTCTCTGGCGGCTTTGTCAGGGCTGCTTCAAATTTCGCCCAATGGACCAAGACCTCGTCTACTTCGATCTCGAAACGAAACGCACCGCCAGTGATGTCGGCGGCTGGAACAACAAAGGAGACATGGGCATGTCGATCGGCGTGACCTACAGCACGAAGTCCGGGAAATACGCGATCTACAGCGAGGCGCGAGTCCACGACCTCATCGAGCAGCTGATGCGTGCCGATCTCGTCATCGGCTACAACCACATCAGTTTCGACTACGAAGTCCTTATGGGCTACGACTGGCGTGATCTCAAATCGCAAATCCCCAGTCTCGATCTGATGATCGATCTCGAAGAGCGCGTCGGCCATCGGCCCAAGCTTGAGGCTGTCGCGAAGGCTTCGATCGGTGCCGGAAAAACCGCCGAAGGCCTCCAAGCGATCAAGTGGTGGCGAGAGGGAAAAATCCTCGAGATCGCCGAATACTGCTGCTTCGACGTAAAAGTCACGAAGCTCGTCCACGAGTTTGGCGTCGAAAACGGCATGGTGAAATACGAGGACCGGTTCGGCCGCTGTCAGGCGATCGAAGTCCCGTGGGCAGGCTGAGCTTCACTCGAAAACCGCCTGCCATCGAGCGCGCCATCGTCGCATCTTAGGATCGTCATCAGTCCGGATCGGGCCGCCGTCTTCGCTAACGCGCCGGGAATGGATTCGGATCAGCAGCTGCTGGCTGGAACCAGCGAGGTCATCGAGCGTGATTTCCTTCATTCCGCCGTCCTCAAGCTGGAAATCGCGGTCGTCATAGCGGAAAGCCATCGCTTTGTTCGTCTGGCGATGCGGAAATTTTGCGTGAATGTGAACCGCCGTCTTCTGCTCAGGCCCGAAGAAACCTGACCGAATATTCAGGCCTTCTCGAGTTGATTCCGAAACGTTAAACGAGCTGAAAATTTCCGCCAGTCGAGCATCGTCGAGCCAGCTCGAATCGGCACCCGCGCCGACCCCGATTTCACCGTCGCTCAAAGTCGTCGCCGCCCAATCTGGCGTAGGCTGTTGGTCAGGCGTGACGCCGATCCAGGCTCCAACATCGAGCGCCCAGAACGGATCGTGCTCGTGCTCCGCGACCTGCTTGAGAAAAAACTCGATCGCAGCGAGGTCCTCCGGCAAAACTCGTAGAAAAAGCGCCTGATCTTTTTCCAGGAACCAAGCCTCAGACCCCGGCGGAAATTTCGCGCCGCCGCGCTGAAGAAACGGGCCAAAATCTCGAAGTTCCTGATCGCCGAAAATTTCCGGATGCACGCCGCTCCTCGCGTACGGGCGATTCGCGTCGTAGCCCGGCGGGTAACCGCCTCCAGCCGGATCGACAAACTCTAACAAGTTGCCAGGAATCCGGATCACCGCGAGTTCAGCACCGACGAGCTCACTCGATTCGGGCAAAACCTGGCCCAACTCGCGCCAACGCCGAATTGCCCCGCGCTGCTGCTTCGAAGCCTCAGGTTTTCCGGCTCCAATCCGGGTGACCATCACAAAACGCCGCGGCTCCGGTTTGCGCCGAAAACCGAGATTGAAGACCGCCGTCGAACCCGGTCGAAACTGGCATTCCAGCCGCTGATTCCACTCGAACGACTCCAGCCCACCGGCACGCCCGTTCGACCGGCCGTACCAAACGAGCGAGTTAGGCCTTCGATAATTCTTGGCGATTGAACTGGAATTTTCCCAGGAGTCTTGAGCGCGCTGAGAATGAGCAACCCCCCAGAATTCGTCAGCCTCGCGCCACTCCAATTCGGTCCGCGGGGCCTCCCCTCTCGTTTCAACTCCAAAGCGATTTCCGCCCTGAACTCCGATGCGTTCGTAGCGAATCAGCTCGGCGTCCGGGGCCAGTTCCAGATCGCTCAAAGTCAGCGGCCTGCGCCAGTCGTCCAACTTCATCTGCATCACAGGAACTTGGAAAATCCAAGTTTCACTGTCGACAAAAAATCGCTCGCCCGAACCCGCCTGACCATCGGCGAGGAACGCTTTGATCAACTCGGCCTCCTCCCAGTTTGCCCGATAAAAAGCGGCACTCAGCGAAGGACTGAACCCAACCACCGACTCTGCTGAAAGCGGGATCGATCGCGCCTCGAAGAGGGGCCGCAAATCGATCGCGTCACCGATTTCCAGAGCCTCGTTCAGCTCAGTCGAAGGGCTCGCTTCCAGCTCCAACGAATCGAGCGGAGACCGGAACGGATCGAGCGCCGCCGGACCTTTTCGACTCACTAAATCAGCTCGACCACGATCCAGCAGCTGCCCATCGTGTACGAGCTGCGCAAACCCGCTTCCGCAGAACACAAAACTTAAAACCAAGCTAACTTCCCACATCGCTGACGTCGCCTTCTGGCTTAGGTTCGGGCAAACCGGTCGGATTGATCCGCGTCGCTTCAATCACAAAAACAAGCCGCTCAAGCCGCTCGCCTTCCCTAACGCTACCGACGTCAAAAACCTGCGGCTGACCCAAAGCGAGCAGGCACTGCGTCGTCACGTTCGCGTGAAAATAATGCCCGGGCGCGCCCGGTTTAGGTGCCTTCAAAATGTATCGAAAATCCACATCGAGATTCCCGGAATCATCAGCAAGAACCGCGCGTCCTTCAAATCGCCAGCTTCGCAAAATGTCGTCCTCCCAGCCGTCGTCTCCGTCCGCTTCCGGCGGCAGCGGCTGCTTTTCTCGCCCGCTCAGCTCGCCCGCCACGCCGAGAAATGCGATCAGCTCTCGACGATCAACCATCGTGGCTTCCTCAAGAACCTCAGCCACAGACTGGGGGAAATCCCATGGATTCGGGGCCTGCAGCGGCGAAATCCAGAGGCTGCCCGTCAGCCGGATTTGAACCGGCCCTTCCCATTTAAACTCGGCTTCCGAAATCCGTCGATCGACCGCCTGTAGCTCCTCAGCCGGGGCTCGCACGAAAAGCAGACCGTCGTCGCGATCAAAACTCGCCACGCATCCCTTCGGCAATTCCAGTGCGCGCCGTACGTCTCGAACCGTCGGTTGATCCAGATTTTCCCCGAACGCATCCCGCGACACGCCCTGCCAGAACCGGTCCAGCAGCTGCTCACCGGATTCCAGTTCGCGCTCCGGCTCGCAGCCGGTCAGCAAAACGGCAGAAACTGCCAACACGATTGAGAATCGACCCATCACGACCAGTAACAGCGAACGGTGAACCGTGAACATTTTTTTCTTCGCCGATCGCCCGATCTGCGGAAAGCTGATCACCGCTTTGATCTTCCGCTTTTCAGTCGTTTTCCTCTACTTCGTTGCCGCCGCCAACGCGGAATTTTCGACGATGAAAATCCGTAACGGGCCGCACGCGGGTGAGGAGCTGGAACTCGTCAGCCTCGAAGTCGAAGCCTGCATTTTCGGCCCAGCCGCGACATCCGAACTGACGTTCACCGTGCGGAATCCGCATGGAAACTGGGTCGAAGGAGAAATGTTCGTCGACCTTCCGCCTGGCGACGAAATCGCCGGATTCGAGCTGGAAATTGAAGGCGAGTTCCGTGATTCGGTCGCCGCGCCCCAAAGCCTCGCGCGCTCCGTTTACCAAGGAGTTGTCAACCGACGAATCGACCCCGGGATCGTCGAATGGATCGCCGAGGGCCGGTATCGGATCCACGTCTTTCCGATCGCGAAAGCGCGGAGGTTCAAACTTCGAATCGATCATCGCGTTGGTCTTGAAGGCGAGCGCCAGGTTTTTCGACTCCCTCTCACGATTCCAGCCGAATCCAAGACCGAGACCGCGATCAAATTCGAAGTCCACGGAGCTACGGGAAACGTCGTAGCATCGGTTGACGGAATCCCGCTCGAAGTAAGCGAGACCGGAGGCGTCTTCGCGGCCCAGGCTAAGAATGCGCGTCAGGAAATCGTCGTGGCTTACGAATCGCCAGCCGAAGTGAGACTCCAGACGCCAAACGAGCGCGGCCATTATTTTTGCGTCTTGCCTCGATCGATTTCGGCTCCTGCGCCGACTCCTGAATTTCCTGACAAAGTCACTATTTTCTGGGACTGCTCCAGATCTTCCGCGGATCGCGACCGCGAGCTGGAATTGGCTCGTTTGGAAGCGGATCTCGCAGACGCCGAGGTCACCTGGGTGATGTTCGACATCGCCGAACGCGTACGCGGCGAGGGACTGCCGAGTCTCCGAGCTGCCGTCGATTCAAATCCGCCTGACGGAGCCACAAACCTCAGCGCAGTCGATTTTGAGGCAGTCGAATCCGAGGCGATCATCCTCGTCAGCGATGGGCTCGCCACGATCGGAAATTCAAACATCGGCGTCCCAAAAATTCCGGTTTTTCCGCTCTGCGCAGCGAAAAACTTCGACGCGCTGTTTTTTCAGAAACTCGCGCGCGAAACCGGAGGAGCGTTCTTCGATCTCGCCGGTGAGCGGATTGAAACGGGATCAGAGCTGCTTGAAGCCGGCTTCCTCGGAACCCCGGCCACGACAAACCTGCCGCCGAAACTTCTCCTCGATTACGCCCACCGACTCTGGGCCCGCCAGCAGCTGCTGGAGCTGGTCTCGCCCTGGCAATCCGGACAACCCAAGATCGACGAACTCTGCAAAGCTCATAAAGTCGCCAGCCGCTGGAGTTCGCTGCTCGTCTTGGAACGTTTCCAGAATTATCTCGTCGCAAAAATTCGCCCACCGGAAGGTCCGCTTGCCGATCAATTCGATAAGCAGGTTAGCCGTCAAACTCGCGCAAACTCCAGCGTCGCGGCGCACCAGGAAACGTATGAAAGTTGGCGGAGAACGAGTTTTCCAGAGGTCGATTCAGCTGACTATTTGGTTTGGGATCCTGTGATCGAAAATCAGATCGGGCTCAGCAAATCCGACGCGCGCCAACGCAAATGGCGGATCGAAACACGCCGCTCATTCGCCAGTGCGCTTGCCAAGAACACTGAGAATCCCGGCAAGCAGGCCAACATTTTGTTGCAACGTCAGGGTGGGCGATCGACTCAGGTCAGATGGGGATCGTCCGAGCCGCCTACCGGGTTTCTTCTCAATCGAAAGGTGATCGGAAACTTGTTCAATCGACACGCACCTGACCCTTTTGCCGAGAACAGCGGTTACGCAAACCCGAACCAGGTTGTCGTCCAGATTCCAGCTTCGCCCGAAGCTCCGAAGGCAGGAGAATCCAGCCCTGACAAAGCCGCCAAGCGCGCCAGTGGAGCCTTGA
The DNA here is from genome assembly GCA_047620505.1 of Verrucomicrobiales bacterium. Lineage (GTDB taxonomy): Bacteria > Verrucomicrobiota > Verrucomicrobiia > Verrucomicrobiales > DEV007 > JBLHKS01. The sequence continues at coordinate 16,548 of JBLHKS010000087.1, forward strand.
GCAGCTGGGACGGAAATCCGGGCGTGGCGGCTGCTTTCGAAACGAGCGGCGTCCCGCGATGGCCAGATGTCTACGAGCAGCTGCTGGCGGATCACGGTGACGATTTCGCGTTTTTCCTCGATGCAGGCGAGTTGCTCTGGCGAGCCGGACATCACGAGTTGGCCGTTCGAGCCGTGTCGAATCTGGCTGAATCCGGGTTCGGAAACGCGTTGGAATTGCGGCGAGCGGCTTTGCGGCTTGCGAGCTGGGATGAGCGGGATTTCGCGGCAGATCTTTTCGGTCGAATCCGGGAAATCCAGCCGACTCTGGCTGCTGAGCGCGAATTCGCGTTGCAGCTCCTGCCCAACCTCGCAGCTACCCTATTGAGCGAAGCTTCGGCGAGCGAAAGCCTCGGCGGCCCCTCGATCCGGCTTCTGATGTTGCGCGAGGCGAATGCGCTCAGCAAGACTCAGGCCACTCCCCGCATCGCATCCGACGTCGACTTGAGGATCGTCCTGACCTGGGACGACCCGGACGCCGATTTCGATCTTCGTGTGATCGATCCCGAAGGCGAGACCTGCTATTTCAACCAGCCGCAAACCCGGCTCGGCGGTCTGCTCAAAGGCGACGGCGTTTTCTGGCTAACTCCCTGCATCGAAGAGTTCCAGATCCGCGAAGCACCACCAGGCGACTACCGGATTCAGGTGAACCTCGACCGCTGGCGTGTTCGCCGTGCTCAGACCGCGCCAGTCACGGTTTACGTCGAGGTGATTCGAAATTTCGGCCGCGAGAACGAAAGTCGAAAACGATATAGGGCCGCGCATCGCGGAGAAGCGATTCTTGAGTTTCCAGAAGCGTCAATTTCCACTAACTGAGAAAGAAATTCCTCGCGACTACCCAATTCTTTTCCGGAATCGGCAAGACCTGTGATCAGCCGTCAAATCGCATGTCCTGAAGCGGCTGAAATTCCTCGCGCCATGCCAGCAGCTGCTCCTGCGAAACGTCGTGCGAAATGCAGGTCTCGCGCTTCTCAGCATTTTCGAGAACCCGGCCTTGCTCGTCGATGATCATCGTTCTCCCGGCGTGATCCCAGGTCGGGTCTTCGCCAACGCGATTGCAGCCGACGACGATCGCCTGATTCTCCATCGCGCGCGCCCGAAGCAGAGTCGTCCAGTGCTCCGATCGGATCTCCGGCCAGCACGCGATGTTGATGAATAAATTCGCGCCTGCCTTCACTCCTCGCCGATAGAGTTCAGGAAATCTGAGGTCGTAACAGATCGTTGGGCAAACCGTGAAGCCGCGCCAATCGAAGGTCAGGATTTCCTCGCCGCGGTCGTAGTGGTAGGCCTCTTTCGTGTAGGTGAAGCAGTGGTTTTTCTGGTAACGACCAACGAGTCCGCCATCCGGGCCGAACACAGCCAGCTCGTTACGCCCGCGACCGTTACCCTGGCTGAACACGAGGCCGCCGACCGTCCAGCTTTTGTGCTTCATCGCGAGTTCGCTCAAGAATCCCTCGGCCTGCGAAGGCGACTCCTCGGCGATCCGATCGACGTTCATGCTGAAGCCGCTGGAGAACATCTCCGGCAGCACGATCAACGCGCCAGGTTCGATCGTTTCCTCAGCCAGCAGCTGCTGGACCTTGTCGAAATTTCCCTGACGATCTTCCCAGAGAATGTCGTACTGGCAGGCAACGATCTGCACGATAAAATTTAGTTAGGGTTGATCAAGGGTGCGGGCGTCAGGACAGGCGGCGCCGGCGTCAAAACCGGCGGAGCAGGCGCAGGATTAGGGACCTCAACCGCGCCAGCAGGCGGGCTGTTCGTCGGAATCAGAATCGTTTGGCCCGCGCGCACATTCGAGTCGACCAGGCCATTTGCGCCTTGGATATCGGGGACGGTCGTCTTCCAATCGCGGGACAATTCCCAAAGAGTGTCGCCCGAGACCAGGGTGTATTGATAGAGCTTTTTGGTCGGATCGACAGGCGGCGGAGTCGGCGTCACCGGCTGACTTTCAATCGTAGCCTGACCTTCCTCGAAAATCCCAGCGCTCGGCTGGGTCGGCGTCGCCTGTCGGTTCTTTTTGGGCCGATCGATCGTGACGGTAACGCAGCTTGCAAGACCAAGCGCGAGGATCGCTCCTGACATGGCGGAAATTCGAGAAAATATCTGCTTCATGGCCTAGCGATAGCACAATCCGCCAGGATTACGAAAGCGTTTTCGGCTTCAATTGCGGGTCGCTCACCCCGAGTCTAGACTGGGCTGTGTTTGAATGGATTAAAGCAATTCCGCCTTGGGTTTTGTGGACAATTGTCGGCGTCTCAGTTTTCACATTCGTCGTTTCGCTTGTGATTCTTCGCATCGCGCTGATTCGAATGTCCGCCGATTATTTTACGCGTGAGCGAAAGGCGAATACGGCTTTAAGGAAGAATCGGCCGATCGTTTGGCTGCTTGGAGTCATCGGCAAAAACATCCTTGGCTTCCTCCTGCTCATCGCCGGGTTGATTATGCTTGCGGCACCTGGCCAGGGCCTCTTAACGATCCTGATGGGAATTGCACTGATGAATTTCCCCGGCAAACGGCGGCTCGAAGTCGCGCTGATTCGGCGGCCTTCGATCCACAAATCGATCAACTGGGTTCGAAAGCGGAACGACAAACCGCCGATCGAAATCCCAGAGAAATGAGTCACTTCGTGCCATCGACGAACTCCAGCGACCCGTCAGCATTGAGCCTTCTATAATAACAGCCGAGCCTCGCCTTGCCATCCGCGCCTTTCGTGTGGCACGAGCCCGCGCCCGCCATCCGAACTTTGTAGAGAATCGAATTCTGCTCGCAGTTCACGCGGACTTCGATCAGCTCGAGGAAGTCGCCTGACGTCTTTCCTTTGATCCAGAGTTCGTTCCGGCTCGTGCTCCAGAACGTCGCCATCTTTTCCTTCAGCGCTGTGTCCAAAGCCAGCTGATTTGCATAACCAACGATCAAGACTTCGCCGCTGTCCGCGTCCTGCGCCACCGCCGGCACAACCTCGGATCCCGTCGCCGCGATCTTCTGCAATTTCGTGAAATCCAGCTTCAGTTGCTGGCCCTCTTCGATCTCTTTCGACATGCTAGGACGCTGCCGGATCCGTTCCCAACCGTCAACCTCACTTCGGTCGAATTTCCGCTAGGGGAGTCAGGGCATCTTGATCTTCAATTCCCGGACAAGGAAGCTCCAACGATCGACAACTTCTTCGATCTGCTTTGAAGTCGGCTTGCCGGCACCGTGACCGGCTTTGGTTTCGATACGCATCAGAATTGGTGCGTCCCCGCTTTGCGCGTGCTGCACTGCGGCGCCAAACTTGAAGCTATGTGCCGGGAAAACGCGGTCGTCGTGATCTGCAGTTGTGATGAGCAGAGCCGGGTAAGGCTTTTCGCTTTGGGTTTTATGATAGGGCGAGTAGGCGAACAGAGCCGGAAACTCCTCGGCCTTGTCAGGATCGCCAAAATCTTCCGTCCATGCCCAGCCGATCGTGAATTTGTGAAACCTCAGCATGTCGAAAACACCGACTGACGCGATCGCCGCGCCGTAAAGTTCCGGTCGCTGGTTCACGCAAGCGCCTACAAGCAGACCTCCGTTGCTTCCGCCCGCGATCGCGAGTTTCGGGGTATTGGTATAGCCTTCCTCGATTAGAAACTCGGCAGCGGAGTGGAAATCGTCGAACACGTTCTGCTTTTGCGCTTTCGTGCCAGCGAGGTGCCAGTCTTCGCCGTACTCTCCCCCACCCCGAAGGTTCGCCACGGCGTAGACGCCGCCCATTTCGAGCCAGGTCGCGATTGAAGTCCGGAATGACGGGGTGAGCGAAATGTTGAATCCGCCGTAGCCGTATAGATAAGTCGGGTTCTGGCCGTTCAGCTTGATGTCCTTTCGGCAAGTGATGAACATCGGCACTTTTGTTCCGTCTTTGCTTTTATAGAAGACTTGCCGGGTTTCGAACTGGCTTGAATCGAATGCAGTCTCCGGTTTTGCGAATAGCGAGGTCTTCCCGGTCTTCAAATCATATCGATAAACCGCTCCAGGCTCGGTGTAGCCGGTAAAATAATAGAACGTCTCGGAAGCCTTGCGCTTTCCGCCAAACCCGTAGACGGAACCAACTCCAGGGAGTTCGACATCGCGGACCGGCTTTCCTTCGAGATCGAAGATCTTCACCTGCATCTGGACATCGACCATGTATTTCGCCAGAAGTTGCTGGCCGATCAGGCTGATGTCATCGAGCGGGTTTTCGCTCTCCGGAACGATTTCGCGCGGCTTGGCGTCTGGGTTTGCGCTGTCAATCGCGATCACGCGACCGTTGGGCGCGGTTAGATTCGTTTTGAAGTAGAACGTGGTTCCGTCGTTGCCGAGGATACTATATTCAGCTTCGATATCCGGGATCATCTCGACAAACGGAGCGTCCGGTCCGGCTTCCAGATCTTTATAGATAAAAGCATTTTTGTCGCCGGAGGACTCCCAGACTGACAGCGTCAGAAATCGACCGTCTTCAGTTACCCAATTGCTGAAGCCCCATTTCGGATGATCAGGGCGTTCATAAACAAGCTGATCTTTGCTTTGCGGATCTCTGATCCGGTGAAAGTAGACTTTCTGGTTCAGGTTGACCGCCTCCAATTCTTCATCAGCGGCAGGTTCGGGATATCGGCTATAATAAAAGCCGGTGCTATCGCGCTTCCAGGCTGCGCCGGAGAATTTGATCCACTCCAAGTGGTCTTCGAGGTCTTTGCCGGTTTCGACATCACGAACGCGCCATTCCATCCAGTCGGAGCCGCCTTCTGAGATTCCGTATGCCAGAAGCTTCCCGTCATCGCTGATCGACCAACTGGAAAGCGCGATGGTTCCGTCTTCTGAAAGTGTGTTCGGGTCTAACAGAACGACAGGCTCGGCGCCCGGTTTATCTTCATTCCAATAAAGAATACCCTGGTTCTGTAGCCCACTTTTGCGGGTGAAAAACAACCGACCGGCAGTCTGACGGGGCAAGCCGTATTTGTCGTAGTCCCAGAGTTCAGTGAGCCGTTTTTCGATCCACTCGCGACCCGGTGCCGCAGCAAAATAGGCGTCCGAGATTTCGTTCTGGGCGGCGATCCATGCCTTTGTTTGCTCGGAGTCGACTTCCTCGAGCCAACGATATGGATCGGCGACTTTCACGCCATGGAGATCCTCCACGAGATCGAGACGTTCGGCTTCTGGGTATTGGATGGGCTCAGCGATCATGATGCACGGCAGCCAGCAGGCGAGGGCGGACGCGAGTTGGATTTTCATGCCGGGACTCAACGCGGCTTGCCGAGGAAATCCAGTTTTCCTTATGACGCGAAAATTGGTGGCGCGGGTTTCGAGTGGGCGCCTGGTTGGCGGCCTTGTAATGAGTCTACCCGAATCGATTAAGATGAATTTTCTGAACCTGAGCGGCGACGAGCCTTTCAAACTCCGCAGCGGCCAGCAGCTGCTGGGGGCGCAGCTCGGTTACGAGACTTACGGCGAGCTGAACGCGGCGAAAGACAACGCGATTCTAGTTTTCCACGCCCTTTCCGGCACGCCTCATTTGACCGGCGAGAATCCGATCGGGCCCGGAAACAGATTCTGGAATGATGAGTGTTTCACCGGCTGGTGGGATGCGTTTGTCGGTTCGGGCAGGGCGATCGACACGGACAAGTATTTCGTGATCTGCTGTAATTACGTTGGCGGTTGCTACGGCTCGACGGGGCCGGCATCGACGAATCCGGAGACGGGCAAGCCGTACGGAAGCGCGTTTCCGCACATCGGCGCGGCGGACATTGCCGATTCGCAGGTTTGCCTGCTGGACGAGCTGGGAATCGACCGACTCCACGCAGTGATCGGTCCTTCGATTGGCGGGCTGCTCTGCCTGACGATGGCGACGCGGCACCCGGATCGAGTAAATATTGTGATTTCGATCGGCAGCGCGCTGGAGATCTCGGCACTGCAGCGGATCGTGATTTTCGAGCAAGTTCTGGCAATCGAGAACGACCCGAATTTCAACGGCGGAAACTATTATGAAGGCGAGCCGCCGAATCGCGGGCTGACGCTGGCGAGAATGATCAGCCACAAAACCTTCATCAGCCTGAAGACGCTGGAAAGGCGGGCTCGTCGGGAAGTCGCGAAGTTTGACGACGCGCTGTCCTGGTATGAAATCCAGAGTCCGCTAGAAAGCTACATGCTTCATCAAGGCCGAAAATTCGTGGATCGTTTCGATGCGAACACGTATCTGAGGGTCCTCGAAATCTGGCACAAATTCGACGCCTTCGGCGACGCTGGAGTGACCGAATCACGTGAGCTTTTCGCGAAAAGCAAAAAGCAGCAGTGGCTGATTTTCAGCATCGACTCCGACGTCTGTTTTTACCCCGATCAGCAGCAGCAGCTGGCAAAGGGATTACGCGAAGCGGACGTTCCTTACATGCACATCACGGTTCATTCGGAAAAGGGTCATGACTCGTTTCTGCTGGAGCCGGGTCTCTACACGCCGCATTTGCGGTTCGCGCTCGATGGCGGGGTTTCAGAACATCACGCGTAGGCGATCCTCCTCAAATCCAGGCCACTCTCAGGCTGCCTAACAGCCTCCGCTCCCGCATAGCGCACGCTCGTCACCCTTTCGCAGTCCGCCGCCGCCGCGATCTTCTCGACCAGCCGGTCGACCGCGATCCACTCGCCGGTCTCCGTCACCTCCGCCAAAATCAGCTGTCGCGGATCGGTCTTGCGGCGAAGAATCGCCTGACGCAACGCATGAGCAAATGCCCCGCTAGCGCTCGCGCCGCTCAAAGGCAGATCATCGCCTGCATCCAGAACAACCAGCGCCCTTCCAGAATCTCTCGCCGTGGGTTCTTCCTCACGCGCAACCTCTACCGCCCAGGTCCCCGCCCGGTCCATTCCTTGTCGAAAGCGTTCGTCCATCGACAGCTGTGGATAAATCGCCCACTCGAATGGCTCGCCACTTTCAGCACCGCCCACGCTCCAGATCAAATCGACCTCGATAATCCTGCCCTCGCCTTCAACCTCATCAAATGCCGCAATCGGAAACCGCTCCATCCGACAACCCCGCGCAAAACACGAATCCATCAGCGCCACCCGCAGTGCATCGAACTCCGTCACCGCCTTTGCCGCCACAGCGAATCCGGCGGCCTCGCGCTTGCGCCAATCCGAAATCAGGACCTCTTCCCAACCTCGCAGCGCTGCCTCAACCGATTGTGCTATCTCGTTTCGATCAAACGCGCTCGCCTCCGCTCGTTTCCTCAGCAGCGCCGGTCCCTTCTCAATCAATTGCCGAAACTTCCGGAAGGCCGCGGCCTCGGGCTCCGGATTCAGCGTTCCCAGCTTCTCCGGAACCGGCGGTTCGAGCGCCTCCATCAGATCACCAAGGCTCGAGCTCATCCCAAACGCACCGCCAGCTTCGTGCCCTCGCCCAGTTCCTCCAACACGCTTCGCTCCAGCTCGATTCGACACTCCGCGTAAACCGCCTCCGGATACGGCCTCTCCAGCATCGCCCGGCCCAGCTCCGCCTCGCCACCCATCGCATAAGCCGTTATCGGCTCATCTTTCAGCGGCGCAAATTCGAGGCGGACAAACACCACGCGCGAGCCGTCTGCCCGGGTCGCCAATTCCAAACGCGCGCCGGTCACCGGATCGGTCCACGGCACCAGTTCGGAAGACAGCGCCAACGCGGGACCGAGAAGCCAGCCGGGTTGAAGGAGTCGCATTGACCGAGGACGGGCAGAAACATCAAACCCAATTTTTTCCGCGCGCCACTTCTGCAAAGTCGTCAACCGCTCTGATGCCTGCTCCCGTAGAATTCCTTCTATCCAACCGGCCTCTTCCGAATCGAGTTCGCCGTTGATGAAGGCCGCAATCTCCGCGGGTGTGAACCCCGTCACCGGATCGACATCCCCGAGAAGTCCGGCTAACTGCCTGACACCCTCTCCATTCGTCTCGATCTTGATAGCACTCATTTCGCTAGTCCTATTCTAATTCCAAATCCGGCAACATCCCATCCAATTCGCTGAGACAACGCCGTACCTTGCCTCGCGCCTCCTTACTTTCCTCCCGGTCCGCAAAACTCGTCTCCACATCTGCAATCGCGCCAAACACCAGTGCCGTCAGCAACTGCTCGCAAACTCCATCCAGATTCGATACGAAATTTCGCAACTGTTCGGAAGCCTCCGCCCGCCATCGCGCCACGGCCGCCACCTGAAGATAGAACCCGGATAACTGCCTTCTGTGCTCGTAAAACTTACGACGGACTGTATTAGCATTCGCACCTGATCTGGCCGCGGCCATCTGCGCCGCGATCATGAGTGTAGCCTTCTTCTTACCCTCCTTGCGAGCCGCTTCTTCACACTCAAGCAGCGTCTCCAGAAAGACCCGGTCAAACCCGCTTAACAAGATCAGAAACCGGCCCGCGCTCTCGGCATTCCGGAAAAGCCATTCGACATCGGAAACGAAGAAGAAAGCCTCTTCATCCCTGGTCTCGAACGCCGGATCCGCGAGATCAAACCCGGTCGATTCCTTGAATTCATCCAGCGAATACGGCTCGCGTTTGCGGCGATGAGGTTTGCCATGATCCCTGAGCTTGAATCCGTGAATTATCCATTGCCGTTTTTCGGCATGAGACCGGTTCGCAGGCTCGTCGCCCTCCGCGACCTTCTTCCAGAACGTATCACAAGCCTCCTTCGTGATCTCCTCGCTTTCCGTGGTGCTGAAGCCCTTGTTCATTCCCCTCCGAACCGACTGTGGCCAGAATTTCAGCCGCTGCCAGATCGTGAACTCTTCGCGCTCAAACGGTTCTACTTGCTCAGACATGGGTAGCGGAATTCGCCAGAATTTCGTTGAGAGGGCGGCGTCTGTCCTGCGATGAACGAAATTCTCGCGAATTCCGTTACACCCAGTCACCCAGTCACCCAGTCACCCAGTCACCCAGTCACCCAGTCACCCAGTCACCCAGTCACCCAGTCACCCAGTCACCCAGTCACCCAGTCACCCAGTCACCCAGTCACCTCTTCATCCCCGTCCCCCTCACCGCGCGTCTCCCGGTTCGCCGCCACCCGGCGCATATCCGCGATCCGATCATCCACCCGCGCCATCAAATCCGCCCACGGACCGTCGCCCGGGCGAAACTCCACATAATACGCCCCCAGACTCAGCAACAACCGGACATGCGACGCCTGATTCTCCTTCGCCTTGCGCATCGCCGGCAGATCCGCGTCCTCCGTGGAATCGATCGCATCCGAATCCTTCACTTCCTCCGCTTTGAAATCCGCGTGCGCCTGCGCCAACCCATCAAACGGCGTCCGCAAATGCATCGCATCAATCCCCGCCGTCGCCTTCGCCGCCTCACCAGAGCGCTCATTCTTGCCCCCATCGAACTCATCCAGCCAGAGATCCAATTCCGCGCTGTTTTCGCGATACGTCAGATCCTGAAAACTCGACTTACGGCGATTGAAAAACTCCAGGACCAACTCCGCCTGCTCCAGCAACTCGCCCGTAGCCCAGCGCGATGTCGCCTGCGCGCCCAGCTTGATCGCCACCAGGTTATTATCACGAACATCATCCAAATCCGCCTTCGTCTTCGTTGAATCCTTCTTACGCACAATCGCCAGCCTGCGGCGGATGTGATCGGTATCGGTCGCGAAATCACTCTTCAGGTCTTTGAGGGTCTGATAATTGACGATCAGATCATCCTTGAGAATCCCGCCCAGCTCCCCGCCGAAAGTCAGCAGCTGCTGGCTGGTGAAATCCCGGTGATCGAAATTTGTAGAGAACGGAAACTCAGCCATAATGGAGTAAAGGTTAGGGGAAATCGAGGATCGTGGCAAGACTCAATTTTTCGAATTCTCAAGCCCGCTCGCAAGGAGCGATGACAATCCTGTCGTCCCCGGTCCAGGGACGCCGCGCCATCCGCCACTCGACTGCCCGAATCCCACCTGGCGCATCCGCCATTGGCGTTTCCGGAGGTCGATCCGTCCGGGGCGCGCGCGCCATCGCCGTTTCGGGGGCCGGAAATGGCAGTGGCGCGTCGCCCACGGGTGTTTCGGGCCATCGACGTGTGTTTGGACGATCCGCCATGGGTAGTTTGGGTAGGGGTTCTGCGAATGGTGAATGTGCCGCGAGTGAATCAGAGTCTCCTTCGCCGCCGGAACAGCCGCCCGAAGGACCGAATCAGCACGCCAGTCCCTATGATCAGGACTTCGATGATCACCAAGATCATGATGAAAGGTATCGCCGTCAGAAAAAACATGCCGATACCTTTTCCCAGAGCAATCAAGACCCCCTCGCCCGTCCAGCCTGTCACGCAGATCGATACGATCAGTGCGATCAGTCCTGCCAAACAGCCGATCCCAGTCAAAGTATTTAAGGTCGGATCGTCAGAGCCCATCGGCTTTCGGGGCGCCTTGACCGCGCTTGCCTTGGCCAGGGAATCATAGACTGCCCAATGGTCGATATCTTTTTGGGACTTCGCTTTGGCGGCTTTCCGGGTTGCGTCCGGCGGTAGGCCCGGAAGCAGCTCCCGCGCACATTCACTCAAACTGAGGTGCAACGCTTTTTTGGACCAGTTTGTTGTTTAGTTTAGTGTCAGGATGGAGTTTTCGAACTGGCTCGGTGAGAGGTAGCCGATCGCTGAATGCTTGCGCTGAGTGTTATAATACGCTTCG